>NZ_NOYS01000010.1:0-10524 GCF_002258475.1 Rhodococcus sp. 06-1460-1B | reverse complement strand
GGCTTGTCACACCAGTGGAGGCACCGGCATCATGAACCTGCCGGACACCGACACGTCAGGTCGTACACAGACCGACACGTGAGGTCGTCCACCGATATCCGGTTCAGGCTGCGGCAGTTCCGGCAAGGGCCTACTTCCCCGTCTAGCCCTACAAAAATGATGGCTTCTGGTGTTCGAGTATGGTTCCCCCGAACAGTGGCTTCGCGGCCATGACAGGCGCGTTCAGCGACTTCTCGTAAATGCGGAGGCTGAGCATCTCCGTCGTTGGGTGCCTGCGTCGTTAGCTGTAGATATCCAGTCGTCAGCTGTAGATGTCCATCTAACTCGCAATTGCAGCAAAGGGTTCCGTCGTATGGGTGAAAGTGTGGCAGTCGTAATGAGCTCGTTTGAACGTCGCCCACAAGCTTCCGGTACGAGAGTTGTCCCACCAAATCCCGGTCTCGCCCATTGTGCGGGGCAGCCGTGATGCTCACAGGCCTGCCTAACCGCCTCCGATGTGTACTGAGCCCCGCAGTCTGGGCGATGGTCCGGCCGGAATCGATCTCCCGACGGGCAGCCTCGACCTTGCACTCGGTCGTGAACGTCCTTCGCTCGCAGGGGAAAAGAATATCCTTCCAACGGCACCAACGATTTCGCTATCTCGATGTTCACCATCCGGCGAAACCTCAATTCGCCGCCGGACGGTTTCATATCGTTTCGCGGCCTTCGCTTGCCGACCGGATCCAGGGTCCGGTCCGAGGCTCACTCAGGCAGTGAGGGCAGGAAGAACTATCAACGACCCGTCTTCTTTGCGGGCTATCTCAATGGCGAGGTCGGGCTGCGGACCGTCATAACCGACCGAATCTTTTAGCTGGTGGACGCGCCGGCTCGTACGCAGCAGCTCGTCGACCTGACCGGAAGTAAACATGAAATCGCGAACACCGCGAGCGCGGTCGATCTCAAGGCTGGATAGTCCCCTGAGCAGCTTGACAATTCGTTCCTGCAATACCACGACACGATTACCGTGTTGTTTGAGCGTGCGAGTGAACCGCTCGAATAGATTTCCGGGATCCGACTGGGCCTGATCGACTGCTTGCAGTAGTAAGACGCGCTGTTTTAATTCGATCGCCAGTTTCGCCAGCTCCAGGTGCGCGCGGAACTCGCCGCCTTCGCCTCCGATTCCCGAGAAGGCCTTGTTCAGCGGCCCTAGTTCCGTGCGACCGTCCTTGAACCCGTCGAGCGCGGCTTCCCATGCATTGAGACGTGTTTCGGCGGTGGCGAGGCCGACATTGATCTGAAAAACCGCCGTGTCCAGCCCTAGCGCGGCACCCACCTTGCCTTCGTCGAGAAGCACAGCCGAGGCGGTCTCAATGATGGGGACGCAGGCGTTGAGCGCATTCCGCTCACCCGCCAGCGCGTTGTCTTTCAGCACCTCCAGCAGGCCAACGATCTTGTCTGTTGTTTCCTGCCGGTTGCGCTCAGCCCGGGCATTCAGACCCACCGCTACTGCAATCAACACGAGCGGCGCAGCGACTGTCAGTGCTGTCGCGCCGACGGCTGCGGCACCCGCCGCCTTTGCAGCATTACCGGCGACTGGAACGTACGTGGCCTGACCGACAATTCCCCGTGGTCCTACAAAGGCACCGTGCACACCACCCGCCACGGCCTTCGAAGGCATTGACTTCGCCAGCCCACTTCCGACCTGACCCGCAACCTTCGCCGGTACTACCATTCGGTATAGCGTCTCGCCATTCGACTGCAGCGTTTGCCCCGTGCTCGATCTGGAAGACGAAATCAGCTGTGACAGCTGGGTTGCGAGGGGGCTCGCGCTTTCGAGAGGAATACCACCGGAGAGGTTCGCACCCTTCGGCAGTGGGTGAGCCTCCAACGTTGCAAGGGGTGCCTCCACTAGTGCGGCTAACGCGGTCCGCGTTTCGGCCAGCCGGGCTGGTGTCATTGACAGCTCGCTCCTCACAGAAGGTGGCTCAACCTCCTTCGTTGCCAGCGTCCAAAACGGAATCACGTTGTCGTTCTCGTCCACTTCAAGCCTCTCTCAGGTCGTTAGCGCCACAATAATCGACACCTCAGACAACAACGCTGCCTTGTAGGACTGACGGCGACTACGGTCGGCGGGTGGCCGTGAGTCGCGGTACGGTCAATGCGCGGACGTGGTACGGCAGTGGCACGGACCGAAATTCGCCCCTATTCCGATAGCCGTACCATCTCAGTCCTTCGTCAGCGAAACACGCTGCCCTTGGAAGATGAGGCCTTGACCGCCTCGATTGTCCACTCCACCAACACCTCTGCCTTGCGTTTGCGCGCGCCCTCGCGATGCGGGTCTATCTCCTGCTCGGCGATAATGTCCTTGAGCTGCTCGAGGCTCAGCGCACTCAGCTTGCTACGGAGCCCGTCCACTCCGAGGCTGGCGAACACCTCGAAGGGGTCGAATTCTCCAGCAGCGCGGACAGCCTTCCTGGGAGCAGCCGAGCGCTTTCTCGGGGCTGGGCGGTGCACCGGGTCTGCGGTGACACCGTCGTCGCCCACAACCGGCACTGCACCAACGACGTCGACGAGAGCCTTGGCGAATCGAGGCGTACGGGTGGCCTCATCGGCCACGACCTTAAAAAGCTTGGTCAAGAGCAAGGCCGCGCTCTCGTCTTTAGCATTCAATTTGAGCAGCGCGCCGCCCAGCTCCTGGTTGTCCACTCTCTGACGGGTATCCGCGTCGGTCATAGCTTCGCCTGTGCTTCCGTGAGGATGTGCTGGGTGATGTCACGTAATTGGTCGTATTGTCCAGTGTTGCCGTATTTGACCTTCAAGGTTCCGAAGGTTTTGTTCACCGCGGCGGCAGCGATCGCGTTCGACTCGGCGAGGTAGACAGGCAGAACATTCTGGATGTGGGGATCTCGACGCAACGATTTCACCATCGACTTGTGAATCGCGGAGTTCGATTTGTATTTCGTGATCACCAATCCCAACTCGACGATCTTGCGATCGAGCTGGTCCCCAAATTTGGCGATGTGGGTCTGAATTTGGGGAATTCCGTATGTGGACAGCACATCCGGGATCGTCGGGATGATGTACCCGTCAGCAAATGCGAGGCCGTTGAGCGTGATGGGGCCGACGTTCGGTGGGCAGTCGATCAACACATAATCGTAACTGCCCAGTACCGGCTTCAGGGCGCTCCGAAGGATGTCGACACCTGCCGTCGGCGAACCGCTTTTGATCCGCAACGCACTCAGCTGCTCCTGCAAGTCGATCAGATCCAGTGACGAGGGCAGAAGATCGACACGGTGGCCACCTTTGACGGTGGAGACCGACCGTTGAATGGATGCTTTGACGTCGAAGTTCGAGGTTTCCTCGATCGCGTCTCTGAACATCGTCGCGATCGTGAGGCCTTCCTGGTTCAAGTCGAACCATTTTTCCTCGCCGATGAGCATGGTCGTCAAATTGATCTGTGAATCCAAATCGACCAGAAGCACGCGTTGGCCGAACTCCATCGACATGAACTCAGCGAGAGCCGCCGTCACAGTTGTCTTGCCCACCCCGCCCTTGAGGCTGATGGTGGTGATTACCTTGGCCACGAGGCACCATTCTTTCGATCGAGGAGTACGCTACGTCGCGTCGACGATCGCATCCTGCCCATCCTTCTTCACGCGGAATCCAACACGCGGGGTGGGTTCGGCTGCGTACGGGAGCGCATAGGAGAACAGGGTGGCGAAGTCGACGGGGTTAACCGGTCCGGTTTTCGCCTTCCCTCTGAATCGCGGGTTCGGGTCGTTGGCAAAGACCAGAATCATTCCGCCGCGCGTCGGCGTGTGCAGCTTCGCGGCGAGGGGTCCCCCGTTCTTCTCCGGGCTACCAGCAATATGCGCGATGACTTCGCGCTCACGCACTGCGGTCCCGGTAAACCCGGTCCGGTAGTCACGGTCCTGACGGCGACGATTGACAAGCGGCAACGTCCCCTCCCAACCCTTGATGGGCACGGCAGGTCGGGTCCGCGGCCTTGGAAGTAGGACAACGAATTCATCCAGAAGACCATTCTTAATTGCGGTGTCCATGGCCTCCAGGTGTGGACCGAACTTCCAGTTCGAGTCCCAGACGAACTTTCTCACCGCATCGCGAACCGCCTCGGCGGGCACAATCCCGTATAGCGCGTCGAATGTTCGATTTCCGCCCCGACTGCTGGACACGTTGAACACTCCAGGCTCCGAGAGCTGCTGCAAAAGGGGCTTCACCGCATCGAAGTGAGCCTTGTTGTTGTCACCGTTTCCGCGAGGAGGCTGCATCGTGAAGCTGAACGGCTCGCCGCCCACGCCGCGGTACGCCTGCTCCGCGTTGTACATTTTGTTGGCTGCAGTCGGTTTCAGCCAGGGTTGCGACTGGAACACCATCGGCGGCACGTCACGAGGGGTCATCATCGGTTCCCCCTCGTTGTTCGTGATGGCGAACCGCCGCAGCTCCGCCCTGAACTCCTCCTCGTCCCGCACGATCGTCTCGAAGGCGTGGTACATGTCGGTCGGCTTGCCCGCCGGGCCCGGCACATTGCGGCCGACGTAAAGGCGAACAAGATCGCGGTATCCGCGCCGGAATCCGAACCATCTACCCATTTGCATCAACGTGTCTGCCATGTTCGTACGTCGCGAGTAATACGTAGTGGTCAGCCCTTCAACGGTGAATCCCCGGCTCAGCTTCGCACCGCCCACCAAAATCTTCCAGACCCCATGCTGCTCGAAATTCAACTCATCTTGGTCATATTCGGTGTCCGAGTCCCCGTTGACGACAATCACCGGTGACAGGCCCGTCGCAACACGCCCGACGCAATCCCCAATGAAATCCTCGAGTTCGGCGAAAGTTGCTGGTGACTGAACTCCCTCCTCGGCTCGAACCGCCGACACGGGCTTGAAATCCTCAGTCCACAACTTCTCGAGACGCGCCAAACTGACCGGTTGGCTGTACGTCGAGTTCCGCCACAACAGCTTGAACTCGTCGGCCAACGCCTTGTGATCGCCCTTCAATCGCGACTCGTGCACGAGCATGGTGTGATGCTCGAACGGCTTCGCGCCCTTGCTTTCTCGATACAACTTCATGGCACCCGCAATGACAAACGAGTCCAGCGCCCGCTGCTGCTCCTCGCGGCGGCCCTCGTCGTCGTATCCCGAGTAAAGAAAGCGGACGAAAGCCTTCTCGTTCGAAGTACGTGGGGTCTTATCGTCGTCGGGGGTATCGTCGTCGAAGTCGTGAAAATCGGCACCGCCCATGTAGCCGATGGGACGTTCGAGGCTCAGAATAAAGTCTTTCGGAAAGATGTTCTCCGTGTCCACCGGATCGACGAAGACGTTGGCGAACGGTGTGGCGGTGTAACCGACGTATTGACCTCGTTTGAGTACCCGGATTAAGTCGGCAATGCGGGCGTTGATCGCAGTTCTTTCGATCTGGTCGGCTTTCCACTTGTCCGGGTTCAGTGTGTTGACCGACGCCTGGTCTGCCTCGTCGTCGATGATCAAGGCAGGAATCTGATCGAGAGGGGTTGGAATACGTCCGAGGTCCTCGACTAACTTCTTCAGTACAGCCGAGTTCTTCTTGACTACAGCGATTCTGACGTTGGACGGGAAGAGGTTCTCCGGGTGATTCAGCGGCTTCTTGTGGTCCACGAACTCGTAATGCAGTGCACCGAGACCGTTTCCGAGCCGCTGAAAATCGTACGACAAACCGGTGAGCCGTCGGATCGCCGGGATCTCGTTCGATGTGTTGGGGTCAACGTCATGCGTTAAGAACCTTCCTGCTACCCACTCCTGGTCATTGACGTAGTCGTCCGACGCCCCGATGTTCTGAACGCCGATGAGTTCCTTGTCCAAGCGACGCTGCGTCTGTCCTCGGAGCAGCTCGATGGTGCCCGTCAGCACAATGATGAGCCGATAACCGGCGTCGATCGCTTTGGCTGTGACTCCAGTGAAGTTCGCTGTCTTGCCGCTCTGGACATAACCGACGACCAAGCCCTTCGACTGATATGGCTCATCGCGAGTCGGATCGGCGAGACGTGACACCACCTCCGAGGTCGCAATGCTCAGCTTGGACACCGCAACTGAATTCCATCCGCTCGTCGCCAATACCCGTTGGTACGCATCCCAATAGAAAGTCCGCTCGCGGCGTCGTTTTGCGGTATACCACGGGTCCCACGGTTGAGGGGCAGTAATGACCACCAGTCCGTCGTCTACGGGAATCGCAGCGTCGAGGTGAGCGAACGCCTCTCCGGGGATGTCTAGGAGCGCATAAATCAGATGACGGCGCTGGGCGGTCTTCGGCGACGTGCCCGGTGCCCACACAGGGGTGGGTTCGGCGTCCCAGTGCTGGAATGCAGACGCTGCAGCAGATCGGACCTGTGCAGCCTTATCGTCCACCAAGTAGGCAATGACGTCTGCGATGTCTAGGCTTTTGTTCAGACGCGCGTTGATCGGAGGGAGCAACAACGATGGTGCGAAGTTGCCGTTCAGTTCCCGAGAAATCGCTTCCTGCACAGCATCGAAACTCATCCCTTGTCTCCACCCGTCTTGTCGTCCTGATAAGAAGCAATAGCGATCTCGGCACCGACAGCGGCCATCAATACGTCCTGCCATGCCTGCATCTGCTGATGCTGGCGAGCCGAATGCCGTTGCGCTGCAAACATATCTTGAGTCAAGAGGTAAATCAGGGTCTTCATAAGTGGCGCATCGTGCTCATTTCGACTTCGTCGGCCGAGCAGAGACCTCCTCAATCGAGCATTCAGCAACAATTCCCGACGCTCGAGATCCACCTCGAAAAACTTATCCGGCTCCAAGGCGCGCCACCGAACGGCAACTGGGTCATAGTCCCCACGGAGAGTGAAAGCGTCCTCGAATTCCAGCAACACGTCTTCAGATATCCCGTGCGCAAGCTCGACGATCGCCACCGGACGCGGCTGGGTCTTACGCGCATTTCTCGCCGTGGTCTCGGCGGCATCGAGGTAGCCGACGTCACCCATTGCTCGCTGCAGCGCAGACCCGAACGTCGCGTCGACTGTGACGCCTGACTTCTCGGTATTTATGACAACATGCTTGCTCAGAACATCATCCAAATCGATTGCGACTCGGGCAAGTCCGTAGTGGGGCCGGGGCCGGACCACTCCGCTCCAGCCACCGATCTGCAGCAAGCGGTCGGCGCGATAGACGAAGAGCCCTTGAACTTCTCGACCGGGTGCACCGAACAGGCGGAACATACCCGACGTGTTTCGCGCCGGCCAGATGTGGGCCGTAACGCTTGCGTGTGCGCCGTCGAGATCGAGGGACAGCGTGGCGGGGAACGCCGATCCGGCGGCGCCGTCGTATCCGAAGGGGTCGGTTGCGACAATCTTCGTCACCGCACCCGGGCGTCCCGCATCGATGTCGAAAACATCGCTGTAGATATTCACTCCGGCGTGAAGTCGCCGATGAAACACGATCCCGAGGTGAGCGTGCAAGTCCTGTCTGACGTCTTCCAACCACGCCATCTGTTCTTGCGGGTCATCGATTCGCAGAAAGGTACGTAGGCCCCGCATTTCCACAATCGTCCCGGTTTTGAATTCGAAACGTGGGCGAGGGTCGTCGAGCTCGGCGGCCGCACGAGTGTCGGAAATGACCCCAATCTCATGCGGTCTCGATCGATCGGCGATCGTGCGTGCACATGGCTTGGCCGGTGATGTTGCTCTCGACCACACCACCAGGGAGTTGGCCTGGCTCAACGACGCGGCTTTCATCCCTACTCCGAAGGCCCCAAGTTGACCCTCGCCGTACTGACGCTGACGACCGAACACCATGGCGGACTGCAACGCGTCGGCGTCCATTCCGGAACCGTCGTCGTATACCCGAAGTGCCACGACTTCCGAGTTTTGTTGAACGAAGCGGATAGTCACATTCCGCGCACCGGCATCCAGGCTGTTATCAATCAAGTCGGCGACGGCAGTCGACAAGGTGTGATGCAAGCCAATAGCTTTCACCACCGAAGGATCGGCCCCCGCGGTGATTGTTGCGACGGTAGGAACTACGTCAATCATCGGAATGATGCACCCAAGCCTGTTCAAGATACGAATGCACCGCTGGGTCACTCCCCGCGTAGTAAGAACTGAGAATGCGCCGGGTTCGGGTCTCGGTCGGTTGTCCGATGGCTTCAGCAAGTATGCCGAGCACGTCACCGTCGGCAACGGACTCCGGGTCACGGTGACCGATTATGGCGAGAGCCTTGCGTAACGGCGGGGCACTCTGTTCAAGTTTGACGGCGGGAACCACGTCGAACCCGCCGTCGACGTCGAAATACAGGAATACGTCATCCCCCGGCTTCGTTATCAGCTCCCGGAGAAAACGTCGAATTGTTCCGCACGTCGGTTGCGCTCCGGTCCACCGAAGCGTCTGGGCTCCTAAGCGGCTGTGAAGTTCAAGGGACGATCCCCGGCTGCAACCTAGAGCCGCGGCCACGCCCGCCGGAATTGCGAAGCTTGAACCGCGGAGCTGGTCCGCTGTCACAGTCAGTCGGTAGGACCAACCGCCGTCGAGCCTATGAAGACGCCTCGTGAGATCCGGCGACTTCACCCCGCCGTTCGAGCGCCGCCGCACTCGCCCGGAGAGTGGTTCGGTCTCGAAGTCCGCCTCCGCAGGTTGGTCGTCGGCCGACAGGGGCAGCGCGGAGATCCAGTCATTCAACATCCAGCGAGACGACGAGTCGAGCACGACGCGGGAGTCCTGGGACAATTGGCGGGTGATAGCTTCAGCGGGCTTGCGGGAGTCGGCCAAGGTCGCCAGGGCTTCGGCTGTCTGCGGGACGCCGACGACCTCGAGCGCAGCGACTGCCCGATCGCCGAACGTTCGAGGGGTGAGGGCCGAATCACCTACGACTGAAACGTCGCACGCAGCCAACCAAGCGCGCAATTCGTCGGAGGTCAAACCCGCGAGTTCGGACAGCTCCGAAAGCCGAACCACGCCGTTCGGCGACTCGAGGTCTTCTAGCAGAGACTGCGTGCGAGCTTTCGCGACATTGACGCTCGGCGCACCAGCCCAATTCCCCTGCACCTCGAACATGTCGTCGAATCGATCGAGCACAAACCAGAGAGGTGTGTCCACCGACTTGACGGTCCGCGCCAGGTCTGGGTGTACGACGATTAGACGGGTGAGCGAGGCTACCGGCTGTATCTCGACCCTTAAGCTCGCGAGAAGGTTGCCGACCGCAGTGCCGTACACACAGGCCGATGCGACTTTGCGCTTGACGGCCTGTTCGACATTCCTGGCTTGTCCTGACGACAGATGCAGTTTCGCCCCTAACGCACCGAGTGTCACCGGGCTGCTGGAAAGAAGGCGCAGTTCTACCACGAGACGCTCGCGATCATCGAGCTGTTCGAGAAGGTTCTCTATCTCGTCGACGGGATCCTGTGACGGTGGCGCGGGGAAATCTTCCGCCGTGAGCGCGGACAAGCGCTGTGCGAGTTGTTGTACCTCGAGCGGGGCTTCCGCGTCGATGTGGATGGTCAGGAACGGGTGGTTCGGTCGCCCTCGGACCCGCTGCCACCCTGCCAGGTGCTCGAGATCGTCCACCATCTGCACGACCACTGGGCTTTCCTGCGGCTCCCCGTCGGATTCCTGCAGCAGCGCGAACGGGTCGTCAAGGATTGCTATTCTCATCAGACCACGGACGATGTCCGCAATCGTGTCTTCACTGGTTCCACGGATCGCGAACAACGTCTCTACCGAACACCTCAGAAGAAGCCCGATCGTGTCGCTCGATCCCAGACGCCCTACCGCAGTCAGGCCCCTCGCAGATAGGCCGAGCACGCCGATTCTCAACTCGGGTTTCAGTGTCGGAAACGAGTCGACGAAAGCCAGCTTCGAATGGTTCTGGACGAACAATTCAGCGAGATCGTCCGTCAGCTTCGCAAGGTCTACCTCGTCCGCGGTGATCGTCGGCGAGTCCTCGAACCACCAGTCATCCGATGGGCCGACTTCTTCGAGAACTGCGGCCTTGGAGGATACGTAGCCGACTAGCCACGGCAAGACTCGCTCCCAAGCCTCAGGTCGGAGACTCGAAGCAGGCACCGAGTTTAAGCCGAGCACACCATCATTTCCTTCCCACACCGAACCGTGTGGTTCACGATATGCCACGAGCGGACGCTACGCTGCCGGGCATCCGGCTCACCAGGGAAGCGTGAACAGACTTGGAATGCGAAAGCCAGGCGCGCTGTTCAGCGACCGGCTACTCGAACCATTTGTCGACCTGCGCTCCTATGTTGCTCGGTTCGTACAGATCCCGGTAGCCACCGTTTCATACGAGCTTCGCGGAGCGCGACAATTGCCCCTTCCTGAATTTTGTACCAACCATCTCCTCGCCGTGCATCCCGGCACCAACCGCTTCTTCGCGTGCTCCACGATCGTGTCGCACCGGACTGGCGATCCAAGGCAGAATCGTCGAGGGTAAGTCCCGTGGGGTGGTGGACATTCGGTGAGGCGGCGTAGCCGCAGCTCGGGCGTGTCGTACCCGTGTTGTGGGTGGGCCATCGCGTAGTGATGA
>NZ_NOYS01000040.1:0-11426 GCF_002258475.1 Rhodococcus sp. 06-1460-1B | reverse complement strand
CAACCAGGAATGGGCCTACGCGAACACCTACCTCTCCGACGAAGCCAGAGCGGCGACCTACCAAGACTGGATCCATCACTACAATCACCACCGACCCCACACAGGCATCGGCGGCAAGTCACCCATCGAGCGACTGACCGTCCACAACGTCCCAGGGAAGAACAGCTAGTTCGCTCGCGCCGAGCATCGCGGACCGTAGCTGACCGCGATCGTTTCTAGCGTCTCCTCCCGTACGGATTCACCGATACGACGAGGGGCGCACGAGATGATCGAAACATCGGGATTGACCAAGACATTTCGGCAGGGCAAGAAGACCGTGGAGGCGGTGCGCGGCATCGATCTGACGATCGGTGAGGGAGAACTGGTCGCTCTCCTCGGCCCCAACGGTGCGGGCAAGTCGACCACGCTGCGAATGCTGACCACGCTGCTGGCACCGACGTCGGGTTCGGCCCGGATCGCGGGGTTCGACGTGGGCAGGGACCGGGACAGTGTCCGGCGCAGTCTCGGCTATGTGGGGCAGGGCAATGGCGCGGGACACAACCAGCGCGTGCGTGACGAACTCGTCGTGCAGGGCCTGTGCTACGGCATGACTCGTCAGCGATCACGAACTCGCGCAGACGAATTGATCGACGCACTCGAACTCGGTGAACTGTGCTCGCGCACCGTCTCGACGCTCTCCGGCGGACAGCGTCGTCGACTCGATATCGCCCTGGGGCTGGTGCACCGACCGGCACTGTTGTTCCTCGACGAGCCGACCACCGGGATGGACCCGCAGAGTCGGGCCAACCTGTGGGATCACATCCTCCGGCTGCGACGCGAGATGGGCACGACCATCGTTCTGACCACCCACTACCTCGACGAGGCCGATTCGATGGCCGAGCGGGTCATCGTCGTCGACCACGGAACCGTCATCGCCGACGACACCGCCGCGTCGCTGAAATCGGAACTGGCAGGCGATCTGATCGTTCTCACCGTGTCCGACGCGTCGGCGCTTCTTCCGCTTCTCGACGGCATCGACGGCATCAGAGACGTCACGAGATCCGGTTCGCGCCTGAACCTGCGTGTCGGACGCGCCGAAGTCGTTCTTCCGGAAGTGTTGCGGCGGAGTGAGTTACACGGTATCCGCGTACATACTGCGGACATGACCCGACCGACTCTCGACGACGTGTTCCTCGGACTGACCGGCCGTAGTCTTCGAGAAAGTGCCGCAGCGCTCGACAACGCGAGCGTGGCAGGAGAACTCCGATGAACGTTCTGTCCGGAAGCACTCTGGTGATGGGTCGGGAATTGCGGCCGATGGTGCGCGATCCGTTCACCGTCATCTTCAGTCTCGTCCAACCGCTGATCCTGCTCGCTCTGTTCGGCCCACTGCTCACCGATGTCCCCGGTCTCGGCGACGGAAGTGTCTGGGACTGGTTCGTGCCGGGTGTTCTCGCGATGATCACCATCTTCGGCACCTCCATGACGGGCTCGAATCTGCTGGCCGAGTTGCAGCAGGGTTCTCACGAGCGAATGTTGGTAACTCCGTTGCCGCGATCGGCGCTGCTCGTCGGGCGCGCGTTCAAGGAAATGGTGCCGCTGGCCGCACAGGCCGTGCTGATCGTTCTGGTGGCATTGCCGCTGGGGTTGTCCGTGAATCCGATCGGTGCCGCTGTGGGAATCGTGCTGCTCGGGGTGTTCGGCGTCGGGCTCGGCGCGCTGTCCTACGCGTTGGCTTTGGCTGTGCGCGGACAGGATTGGGTGTTCTGGTCCATCCAGCAGACATTGATGTTCCCGCTGCTCATCCTCTCCGGCACGATGCTGCCGCTGACGGCCGCCCCGGGGTGGATGCAGTTCCTGGTGAACATCAACCCCCTCGGATATCTCGTCGACGCCGAACGTGCACTGTTCGCCGGAGACTTCGCGAGTTCGACGGTGATGGCAGGTGTCGTCGCAGCCGCGGCCACTGCGGCGGTCGGGTTGATCGTCGGCATCCGGGCTATGGGCTCCTCGCGCGAGTGAGGCTAAGCTCGCGTCATGGATCGGCCTGCGGTAATTCTCGAGAACGACGAGACGGTGTACGACTTCTATCTGCGTCATCAGCAGAATCGTCAGGTTGCGAGGCTGGCGTATGCCGCCCTCGCCCGACGCTTCCGCCCGCGGGTGTCGTACTTCGACGGTGCCCGGGAGGAGCTGCGGCGTCTGGTGTACGACAACACGCGTCTGCTCATCGCGGTCAATCACCTCACCGAGAGTGATCCCTACACCCTCGCAGCGGCGGCCTGGGCGTCGCCGCTGCGTCCGGTGATCGGGCGCACCAGAGTGCTCGCGAAGGACGAATTGTTCCAGGACCCCAAGCAGCGCAAGCGAATCGACATGATGGGCGGCATTCCCGTCTTTCGCGGTAAGAATCACGGGATGCGGGCAGTCAGTGCGGCAGGCAACCGCATGATGGACATCAGTGCCGAAAGAATGAAGCGCGGCGACGACCTCGCGGTGTTCCCGGAAGGCACCTGCAACCTCGAGGACCCGACGACGGTGCAACACGTCGGCAGCGGAATCGGCCACATCGCGATGCGGGCCCGCAAACTCGGCGTCGAGCCGACGTTGATCTGCATCGGACTGAGTTACGGCCCCGGCTCGGCGAAAGTGAAGCAGGCGAGCGTCTACTTCGATACGCCCATCACCGATCTGCCCCAGAAACCGATCGACATCACCCGGGTGGTGGCAGAGGGAATGCAGAAAGCACTCGACGGAGCGGTGGCTGCGTACTGACTGCGCCGCCGGGGTTGGTAGAAACAGATGACAGGTAATTCGATTCGGCGTTGTGTCAGGAGATATTCGTGAGCGATCAGATCAAGACGGCCATCGTCACCGGTAGTGCCCGGGGTATCGGTGCAGCAGTGGCCAAACGACTGGCCAAGGACGGTTTCGGTGTCGCGGTGGTCGACCTCGACGAGGCCGCGTGCAGCGACACCGTCGGCGCGATTGAGGCCGCAGGTGGGCAGGCCGTGGCCATCGGCGCAAACGTGGCCGACGAGGAGTCGGTGCAGACTGCAGTCGACCGCATCGCGAGCGAGTTCGGTGCACCGACCGTACTGATCAACAACGCAGGCATCACCCGCGACAACCTCCTGTTCAAGATGACGGTGCAGGACTGGGATTCCGTGCTCGGCGTACACCTGCGCGGCTCGTTCCTGATGACGCGTGCAGTGCAGAAGCACATGATCGACGCCAAGTGGGGCCGCATCGTCAACCTGTCGAGCACCTCGGCCCTCGGCAACCGCGGTCAGGCTAACTACTCCGCGGCCAAGGCCGGCATGCAGGGATTCACCAAGACTCTCGCCATCGAGCTCGGCAAATTCGGCGTCACCGCCAACGCCATCGCCCCCGGATTCATCGAAACCGAGATGACGGCAGCCACCGCCGAGCGGGTCGGAATGTCGTTCGACGACTTCAAAGCTGCTGCGGCGTCGCAGATTCCGGTCAACCGCGTCGGACATCCCGACGACATCGCCCACCTGGCGTCGTTCTTCGTCAGTGAGGGTGCCGGCTTCATCTCGGGTCAGGTCGTCTACGCAGCCGGTGGTCCGAAGGACTGACGTCTCCCGAACGCGTGAATGGACCATTCACGAGCCCGGACGGGTGTGAATGGTCCATTCACGTAGAGCGCAAGGCGACTACGGCGTCGGCATTCCGCCGTTGACGTTGAGGGTGTCTCCGGTGACGTATCCCGATTCCGCTGAGGACAGGTACACGTACGCGCCGGCGATCTCGGCCGGCTGACCTGCCCGGCCCAGTGGGGTTTCCTTGCCGAATTCCGGCAGTGCCGACGTCGGCTGCCCGCCCGCGGCCTGCAGCGGAGTCCAGAACGGCCCGGGCGCAACGACATTGACCCGAATTCCCTTCGGTGCCAACTGCTGCGCGAGTGCCTTGCTGATGGTGTTGATGGCCATCTTCGTCGTCGCGTAATCCACCAGACCGGGCGAGGGTGTGTACGCCTGGATGGAGCTGGTGTTCACGATCGTCGAGCCGGCAGGCATGTGCGGCACCGCTTCCTGAATGATCCAGAACAGCGCGTACACATTGGTTTTGAAGGTCTGGTCGAACTGCTCCGACGTGAGATCCGCCAGATCCTCGACGAACTGCTGCTTGCCTGCCACGTTGATCAACAGGTCCAGGCCGCCGAGCTCGTCGACGGCGGTGTGCACGAGGGCGCGGGCAGCTTTCTCGTCGGTGAGGTCTGCCGGTGCCAGGACGGCGGTGCGACCGGCGTCGCGAACCAGTTGGGCGACGTCCTGCGCGTCCTTCTCCTCCGACGGCAGGTAGTTGAGAACTACGTCAGCACCTTCGCGGGCAATGGCGATGGCGGCCGCACGCCCGATGCCGGAGTCGGCACCGGTGATCAGGGCCTTACGGCCGGTCAGCCGTCCGGACCCGCGGTACGTCTGCTCGCCGTGGTCGGCCAGGGGTTGTAGATCGGCAGCGAGACCGGGCGGATCCTGGTGCTGCTCAGGGAATCCGTCCTGGCGGTACTGCGTGACGGGATTTGTGAAGGTGTACTGATCACTCAATTGGGGTCGTCTCCGAACCTGGTATTCATTGCGTGGGGAACCTGCTGCTCGATTCCGTCTCCACGCCGAATGCCCAGAGTCGCCCGCAAACAAACTGAGTCGGGTCTCTCCCTGGCTCACGCCATCCCCCAAGTTCACACCATCCCCGCCAACGGATGAATGCGGCATTCAGCTACTTGGAGTAGCTGAATGCCGCATTGATCCGGAAGGGGGGGCGTGCCGGACAAGCAAGGCTGTGGGCTAGGAGTACGTGTAGAAACCCTTGCCGCTCTTGCGACCCAGCATTCCCGCGTCCACCATGCGCTGCAGCAGCGGGGGCGGAGCGTAATGCGGCTCGCGGAATTCGGCGTACAGCGATTCTGCGACCGCGAGGGTGACGTCGAGGCCGACGGTGTCGGTCAGACGCAACGGTCCCATGGGGTGGGCGCAACCGTTGACCATGCCGTCGTCGATGTCCTCGGCGCTGGCGAAGCCGGATTCGAGCATCCGGATGGCCGAGACCATGTAGGGGATGAGCAATGCGTTGACGATGAATCCCGCACGGTCGCCCGCACGAATTGTCTTCTTGCCAAGTGTGTTCGCCGCGTAATCGGTGACGGCGTCGACGGTCTCTTCGCTGGTGAGGAGGCTGACGACGATTTCGACCAACGGCAGTACCGGCACCGGGTTGAAGAAGTGCACTCCGACGACCTGGTCGGGTCGCTTCGTCGCGTTGGCCATCTTGATGACGGGGATCGACGAGGTGTTCGTCGCCAGGATTCCTTCGGGTTTGACGATGGAATCGAGCTTGCCGAACAGATCCAGCTTCAGCGATTCGATCTCCGGTGCCGCCTCGATCACGAGGTCGCGATCGGCAAAATGGTTGATATCGAGCGTCAACGAGATTGCGGCGCGGGCTTTCTCGGCCGCGTCGGCGTCGATGCGGCCGGACTTGACGGCCCGCGCGAACGATTTGTCCAGGCGTGCTTCGGCGGCGTCGGCGGTGCCCTGGCTGGTTTCCAGGATCAGCACCGAGCTACCGGAGCGGGCGCACATTTCGGCGATACCGGCACCCATGGTGCCGCCGCCGATGACGCCTACGAGTTCGATGTTGCTCATTTGAGCAGCGCCCGCGACATGACGACACGCTGAATCTGGTTGGTGCCCTCGTAGATCTGCGTGATCTTGGCGTCGCGCATCATGCGCTCGACGGGGAAGTCGGTGGTGTAGCCGGCACCGCCGAAGAGCTGGACGGCGTCGGTGGTGACCTCCATCGCGACATCGGAGGCGAAGCACTTCGCTGCGGCAGAGATGAATCCGAGGTTCTTCTCGCCGCGCTCGGCGCGTGCTGCGGAGCTGTAAACCATCAGGCGGGCAGCTTCGACCTTCATTGCCATGTCGGCGAGCATGAACTGCACGGCCTGGAAGCTCGAGATCGACGTGCCGAACTGCTTGCGGTCCTTGGTGTATGCGATGGCTGCGTCGAGAGCGCCCTGAGCGAGGCCGACGGCCTGTGCGCCGATGGTGGGCCGGGTGTGGTCGAGGGTTTCGAGTGCGGTCTTGAATCCGGTGCCGGGCTCACCGATGATGCGGTCTCCGGGGATCTTGCAGTTCTCGAAGTACAGCTCGGCGGTGGGCGAACCCTTGATGCCGAGCTTCTTCTCCTTGGGGCCGACGACGAATCCTTCGTCGTCCTTGTGCACGATGAACGAGCTGATGCCGTTGGCGCCCTTGTCGGGATCGGTGACGGCCATGACGGTGTACCAGTCGGACTTGCCGCCGTTGGTGATCCAGCACTTGGAGCCGTTGAGGATCCAGTCGTCCCCGTCGGCCTTCGCGCGGGTGCGCATGCTGGCGGCGTCGGAGCCGGCTTCGCGTTCGGACAGTGCGTACGACGCCATCGCGCCGCCTGCGAGCGAGGGCAGAACCTGCTTCTTGAGCTCCTCGGAGCCCTTGAGGATGAGGCCCATCGTGCCGAGCTTGTTGACGGCGGGAATCAGTGAAGACGAGCCGCAGACGCGGGCGACCTCTTCGATGACGATGCAGGCGGCAACCGAGTCGGCACCCTGGCCGTCGTACTCCTCGGGAACGTGCACGGCGTTGAAGCCGGAAGCGTTGAGGGCATCGAGCGCCTCCTGCGGGAAGCGCGAGTCCTCGTCGACCTCCTTGGCGTACGGGGCGATCTCCTTCTCCGACAGGGCCCGGATCGCTGCGCGCAGCTCCTCGTGCTCCTCGGGTGACTGGTAGAGATCGAAGTCGGGATTTCCGGCCATGTCGGCCACGCTCCTCGCGATGTCGGGGGTACAGCACTGCCCAGAAGGGCACTCAGTGCCAAGCTTCATCCCAGTGTACGGCCGGACCGGCCTCGATTCAAGGGTGGGGCTCGCCGAGACGGCACTGAGTGCCATCTTGGGTGGGTGTCACTCGGGGAGGTGGCGGGCCAACGCGTCGGCGACGGTGTTCACGGACGTGCCCCGCGGGAATGTCGCGACCACGACGTCTCCCGAGGACTGGGCGCGGACCTGCGCCAACGCTGCACGCAAGTCGGTGACGGACGTCGGCAGGCCGTCGCGAATCATCCGTCGTAGAAAGTAGTTGTGGGTCGCGGTCACCGAGGCGGAGAACTGCAGGATCTCCAGATGAGGGTGGTCGGGAAGCGCCCGCTGCAAGTATTCGACGAAGAGACGGTCGTAGCGGAACACGGTGACGATCTCGCGATCGCGCAGGGCGGGAATTCGATGCACCACCTGATATCGCAGCCGCGACATCTCTTTCCAGTCCGAGAATCGCTCGTACACCAGCTGCGCGGCATCGCAGACGGCCTGCCAGGGGTCGCCGGTGTCGGCCGCGAGCAGAGCGCCGACCTGCTCGAGCAGGATCTCGTGATCGGCGAAGACGACGTCTTCCTTGGCGCGGAACTGCCGGAAGAACGTCCGACGCGAGATTCCGGCCGCCACCGCGATGTCGTCGACCGTCGTCGAGTCGTAGCCCTTGACCGAGAACAGATCCAGGGCCGCGGTGGCCACGGTCAGCCTGAAGTCGGTGGATTCCTCGGGTTCGCCGCGCATGCCAGTGAAGGTAGCGGAGTTTCGGCAGGGGCACTGAGGTCGTCCTTCTCGGTGGCTGATTGCTAGTGTTCGCAAGTAGCCTGCTGCGCAGTGCTCGGCAAAGCGGAAGGACGTCATGGCCACGGATTCGAGTCGACCGCTGTACAGAATGAAGGCCGACTTCTTCAAGACGTTGGCTCATCCCGCGCGCATTCGAGTGCTGGAACTGTTGAGCGAACGCGAACACGCAGTGTCCGAGATGCTGCCCGAGGTGGGCATCGAGCCGGCGAATCTGTCGCAGCAGCTGTCGATTCTGCGTCGCGCGGGTCTCATCGAGGGGACTCGGGAGGGATTGTCGGTGTCGTACACGCTGACGTCGCCGAAAGTAGCGGACCTCCTCGTGGTGGCCCGAGAGATATTGACCGGAGTGGTAGCCAACCAGGTAGAACTGCTGGGCGGCGAGTCCGGATCGCGCACCTGAGCCGATGTTCGAGGGAGGTGTGCAGCATCTCGCCGCGTCTGATTCATTACTTGCTAAACTTAGCAATCAACTGGATCAAGAACGATGAACTTTCAGGAAGCGTCGCATGTCCGAACCGACGAAACGCACCCGTACGACCGACGCCCTGAGGGCGGTATCCGCCCTTCTACCCCGCTGGAGCGAGTGGAAGCCCGCGCTGCGCGCACCCGGTTCGGATCTTCTCGCCGGCCTGATCGTGGCGCTGGTGGCGCTGCCCCTCGCGCTCGGATTCGGAGTCAGCACCGGGCTGGGTGCAGCGGCGGGACTGACCACCGCCATCATCGCGGGAGTCGTGGCCGCGGTATTCGGTGGCTCACGGTTTCAGGTATCGGGTCCGACCGGTGCGATGACGGTGGTGCTGGTCCCGATCGTCGCCGAATACGGGCCGACGGGAGTGCTCGCGGTCGGGCTGCTGGCCGGGATCATTCTGTTGGTGCTCGCGGTAGCAGGAATCGGCCGAGCCGTGCGGTACATGCCCGCGCCCGTCATCGAAGGATTCACCGCGGGCATTGCCGTTGTCATTGCACTGCAACAGGTTCCGTCGGCGCTGGGTATCACGGACGCGAAAGGTGACAAGGTCTGGCAGTCCGCGTTCGATGCTGTCCGTTCGTTCGTCGCGCATGCGAGCATCCTCACCCCCGCTGTGGCGATCGCCGTCGCGATCGTCATGCTCGTCGGCGGCCGCCTGGCACCGAAGATCCCGTTCTCACTGGTCGCGGTTGCTGCCGCTACCGTGGCCACCCAGCTGTTCGATCTGGACATCGCCCGCATCGGCACCATTCCGTCGTCGTTGTCCGCCCCGAGCCTGGGCTTTTTCCACCTGGGTGACGTGACGGCGTTGCTGGCCCCGGCGTGTGCCGTCGCCGCTCTGGCTGCCCTGGAATCGTTGCTGTCCGCCACCGCCGCGGACTCGATGGGCGTCGGCGCTCGCCACAACCCCGACCGGGAGTTGTGCGGACAGGGCCTTGCGAACATCGCCGCACCCCTGTTCGGGGGCATCCCCGCCACAGGTGCCATCGCCCGGACTGCGGTCAACGTTCGATCCGGTGCCCGCACCAGGCTCGCGGCCCTCACCCACGCGGTGATCCTCGCCGCCATCATGTACTCCGCGGCGGGGTTGGTCGCCGATATCCCGCTTGCAGCCCTCGCCGGAGTGCTGCTCGCAACCACGGTGCGGATGGTCGAGACCGCGTCCATCCGGGCGATCACCCGCGCCGGCCGCGGGGACACCGTGGTGATGGCGGCGACCTTCCTCGTCACGGTGGTCTTCGATCTCGTGACGGCGGTGGCGGTCGGCGTCGGGTTCGCTGCCGTCCTGGCTCTGCGGGCCGTTGCGCGATCGGCCACGGTCGAGCAGGTCCCGTTGAACACACTCGATGCGGTCTCGAAGGAAGAAGGCGACCTGCTGCGGGAACACATCGTCGCGTACCGCATCGACGGTGCGCTGTTTTTCGGTGCCGCGCACAGCTTCCTGCTCGAACTCGCCGACGTCTCGGACGTGAAGGTGGTGATCCTGCGCATGTCCCGAGTCACCACGATCGACGCCACCGGCGCAATTGTTCTCAAGGACACCATCACCGAACTCGAACACCGACACATCACCGTCCTGATCTCCGGTGCCAAGCCCGAGCACCTGCGTCCCCTCGCAGCCCTGGGCGTGTTCACCACCAAGGACGACGACGCTCGACACGTCTTCGACACCACCCCGCAGGCCATCGCCTGTGCACGCACGCTGGTGACCGAGGCGACCACGCCCCGCGGGTAGGGTCGTAGGTCACACTTGCGTACGAAAGGACCAGCTCATCGTGGCTCTCGTTGCCGGAATCGACTCTTCCACCCAATCGTGCAAGGTTTTCGTTCGCGATGCCGACACCGGGGAGTTGGTGCGTCACGGCCGTGCCGGTCATCCCGACGGCACCGAGATCGACCCGCAGCGGTGGAAGGAAGCACTCGACGAGGCCGTCGACGCCGCCGGCGGGCTGGACGATGTCGCTGCGGTGTCCGTCGGCGCGCAACAACACGGCATGGTCTGCCTCGACGACAACGGATCCGTGGTCCGTAAAGCATTGCTGTGGAACGACACTCGATCGGCCCAGGCGGCAGAGGATCTGATCGCGGAGCTCGGCGAGAAGACCGGTGGCGACGGCGGTCAGGCCTGGGCCGACGCGGTCGGCGTGGTTCCGTTGGCCTCGATCACCGTCGCCAAGCTGCGGTGGCTCGCCGACAACGAGCCCGACAACGCCGATCGCACTGCGGCGGTGTGCCTTCCGCACGATTGGATCGGCTGGCAGCTCGGTGGCGCGTCGGGGCTCGACGCCTTGGCCACCGATCGCGGCGATGCGAGCGGCACCGGATACTTCTCGGCGGCCACGAACGAGTATCGAACGGATCTGTTGCAGTTGGGCTTTCGTGGCCGCAACCCACTGCTGCCCCGCGTGGCTGCGCCGAATGAGGCGATAGGCCACACTGCCGCCGGGGCGCTGATCGGCCCGGGTACCGGAGACAATGCCGCGGCGGCGCTTGCCCTCGACGCACAGCCCGGTGATGTGGTGGTCTCGATAGGCACGTCCGGCGTCGTCTCGGCGGTGACCACCGCAGCCGCGGCCGACGGTTCGGGCCTGGTCGCCGGATTCGCCGACGCCACCGGGCGTCAGCTGCCGTTGGTGTGCACGCTCAACGCGGCGCGTGTCCTCGATGCGACGGCGCGAATGCTGGGCGTCGATCACGACGAGTTGTCGCGGTTGGCTCTGTCGACGACGAGCGACGGTGTGGTGATGGTGCCGTACTTCGAGGGCGAGCGGACGCCCAATCTCCCCGACGCGTCCGGTGCGATTCATGGACTACGACTGAACAATTCGACTCCGGGCCATCTCGCTCGCGCGGCCGTCGAAGGACTGCTGTGCGGACTGGCCGACGGTATCGACTACCTGCGTGCACAGGGAGTGGACGTGCAGCGAGTACTGCTCATCGGCGGCGGTGCCAAGTCCGCGGCGCTCCGAGCCTTGGCCCCGGCAATTCTCGGGGTGCCGGTGGCCGTACCCGAGCCCGGTGAATACGTCGCTGACGGGGCAGCGCGCCAGGCAGCATGGACTTTGGCCGGAACCAATGAGCCGCCGACCTGGGCGCAGGCCACCTCGAAGACATACGAGGCAGACCCCACGCCGGCGGTGCGAGAGCGCTACGCGGGGTATGCGGCTGCGCCGCAGTGGCGCGGTTGAGTGCCGCAGAGGGGCTGTTGCATTTTGTGTGAGCGGTAGTTCGACGTTGTAAAGGGGTGGCTCGGGTTCGATGCCCGGGTCACCTCTTTTTCGGCCCTGGGGTGCTCAT
>NZ_NOYS01000021.1:0-14547 GCF_002258475.1 Rhodococcus sp. 06-1460-1B | reverse complement strand
GGGGATTTCCTCGCGGGTGCGGGCGACTTTCATGCCGCGTCCGCCGCCACCGAAGGCGGCTTTGATGGCGATGGGGAGGCCGTGTTCGTCGACGAACGCCAGGATTTCGTCGGCGTCTTTGACCGGTTCGGAGGTGCCGGGGACGGAGGGTGCTTTGGCGCGGGCGGCGATGTGGCGGGCGGTGACCTTGTCGCCGAGATCGCGGATGGACTGCGGGGACGGTCCGATCCAGATCAGGCCTGCATCGATGACGGCTTGGGCGAAGTCGGCGTTCTCGGAGAGGAATCCGTAGCCGGGGTGGATGGCGTCGGCTCCGGATTTGGCGGCGGCGTCCAAGATTTTGTCGATCACCAGGTACGACTCCGCGGAGGTTTGTCCGCCGAGTGCGAATGCTTCGTCGGCCAGGCGGACGAACGGTGCATCGGCGTCGGGTTCGGCGTACACAGCGACACTGGCCAGCCCGGCATCAGCGGCCGCCCGGATCACCCGAACCGCGATCTCACCACGATTGGCAACAAGAACCTTGGTGATCTGAGCACTGGCATGGCTGGGCACTGAGCCTCCTACAGATGTGTTTTTCGCATCCATCGTCACGAACGTCACGTCGGAGTCTAAGCACCGACTCGGTCGTCGCTGCAATCGGTCCAGGCCGCTGCGGCGCGTCCAGGGCGACAGGATGGGACTACTGGCTGGTAGCGATCCGCCCGGTATCGGAGTGCCCGGGATCGGGATGCTGGGACGTTGCGGCAGAGAAGGAGGCGGTACCGGTGTCGGCCACCTCGGTCAGCAGGGTGCGAAAGGTGCCTATGTATTCGTGTACCCGGGCAGTTGCGAGCTCGGTGTTGGGATAGCGAGCCGCGATGTTGATTCCCTGAGGTGTGCGGTTGATCCAGATGTACACGTCGTGTTGGTACTGCTTGCTGCGCAGCGCACGCGCGTTCCAATCGGGCCAGTGCTCTGCTGCCGGCGCGAACCGCACATCCATGAACGAGACGACGAAACGTGGCCTGGCCGAGTAGCCGAGGGTGGTGAACACCCGATCGAGCGGAACCCGCGCAATCGGCTTGGTCTTCTTCACCTCGGCCGATGCTGCGGCCACGACCGAGCCGAACGACTCCGCGCCGGCGATGTCGAACGAGATGGGACACAGTCCGACGAACCACCCCAGTGCCGACGCCCACTGCGGCTCGTCCCGGGTGTGTACCGGGGTGACAGTCCGAAATTTGGTGCCCCCGCCCAGCTCGGCGCCGGTGATGGCCAGGACCCCCAGTAATCCGGCGAACAGACTGTTGCCGGTCTTCCGGCACGCGACCGAGAACGAATCGGCTTGCTCGGGGTCGAGCACCCAAGCAGAGAGCCCACCCTGAGGTACGTCGTCCGGGCTGGGATCACCGATGTCGAGCGGGAAGTCGGGCAGCTGGCCTTCCCCGTCGATCAGCAGATCGCGCCAGATCGCGACGGCCTCGTGCGAATGTTCCAACTCGGCGTTTCGCTCGCGTTCGGAGGACCCGAAGTCGAGATAGCTGCCGGCCTCGAACAGGGCGGCCGGTGCCCCGCCCAGCTCCTCGCCGTACAGGGCCGCGATCTCGTGGGCGACCAGGACAGTGGACAAGCCGTCGATGATCGAGTGATCTGCTGCGAAGAAGACGGTGATCGGCCGCGTCTCGTCCAGTGGTTCGAGAGTGACGAACGCGTAGGCGGGCCAGATCAGGGGCGAGGTGAACTCGTCGAAGAGATACTGAAGATGCTCGAAGACTTCACTCGATTGCGCACACCGTTCCTGCTCGACCTGCCAGATGTCGACGGCTCGCTGCGCAGCGGTCACCCGGGTCATCTCACCGGTGGCCTCGTCGATCGATGCGCTCGACCGCATGGCTTCGTGTCTGTCGATCCAGTTCAGCACCGCCCGCCGGAAAGCCTGCTTGTCCAGGGGACCGGCAATCTCGAACGCCGCGCCGAGCCACGACTCGCGTCCGCGGCGAGGGCTGCTGAGGCTGGTACGCAGGTGCGCCTCGTGGACGTAGGACGTCGGGCGAGGGTCGGGCTGCCACCCGGCGGCTTCGGGAGTGTGGGCGTGTGGGCCGACACTGGGAATCCATTCGGTGAGCGTGCCCGCGGGAACCGCGTAGTCCGCCAACTCGGTGAACTCCATATCGGCAGCAACCAGCCTTCGTCAGACGCATTCGGGGGATTGTTCGGACAGTGGGCGACGGTGCCCACTACCGAAGTCTACCGACGGCGGCGTGTATCGATCAAGACGAAGGCCGGGCGCTGCCGACCACGAGGTCAGCGCAGGTGCCTCTTGATACGTGCAAGCATCGCCGACATCCCTCGGAGGCGCAGGGGGCTCACCGCATCGCTCAATCCGAGAGCCGAATAGAAATCGTCCGGAACGTCGAGGATTTCCTGTGCGCTGAGACCGTCGAGCCCCTGCGCCAGGATCGAGGCGAACCCGCGAGTCGTCGGAGCCTCCGGCGGCGCGCTGAAGTACAGCTCGATCCGGGCGGGATCGGATGCATCGACCGACAGGAACAACGGCGACTGACATTCGGGGACCGGCTCCATCGCATCCTGGGCCAGGTGATCCGGCAACGGGGGTAGTTCCCGGCTGAATTCGAGCAGGAGCTGCAGTTTGTCCTGGCCCTCGACTGCGGCGAAATCCTCGACGATCTCGGCCAACGATTCTGGAAGGGAACTCATCGAGCGGCCGGTGCCGATCCGGGCTCCTCGCCCCGGGCGATCGGAACGCGCACAGCATTGCCCCACTCGGTCCACGAGCCGTCGTAGTTGCGGACGGACTCGTACCCGAGCAGATGCGTCAGCACGAACCAGGTATGGCTCGACCGCTCGCCGATGCGGCAGTACGCGATGACCTCGTCGGTTGCCGAAGTCTCGGAGTAGATCTCGTCCAGTTCTGCGCGTGAGCGGAATCGCCCGTCCGGTGCTGCTGCCTTGGCCCACGGGATGCTGACGGCGGTGGGGATGTGGCCGCCGCGCAGCGCACCCTCCTCCGGGTAGTCGGGCATGTGGGTGCGTTCGCCGGTGTACTCCGCGGGAGAGCGTACGTCGATCAGAGGCACGGAGCCGAGAGCTCCGAGCACGTCCGAGGCGAATGCGCGGATCGGTGCATCGTTCCGCTCGACGACGGGGTAGTCGGTCGCCGGAAACTCGGGGACATCGAGTGTGGTGTCGCGGTTCTCGGACAGCCAGGCATCACGTCCGCCGTCGAGCAGCCGCACGTCCTGGTGTCCGAACAGGGTGAACACCCACAGTGCGTAGGCGGCCCACCAATTGCTCTTGTCGCCGTACACGACGATTGTGTCGTCACGCGAAATACCCTTGCGGCTCATCAGTTTCGAGAACTGTTCGCCGTCGATGTAGTCGCGCGTGACCGGGTCGTTCAGGTCGAGGTGCCAGTCGATCTTGACCGCGCCGGGAATGTGGCCGACGTCGTAGAGCAACACGTCCTCGTCGGATTCGACGACGCGGAGCCCGGGCGTACCGAGATGAGCGGACAGCCATTCGGTGGATACGAGACGATCCGGATGCGCGTAGTCGGCGAACATTGCGTTGGAATCGGTTGGTACAGGCACGTATCGGCTCCTACAGAAGATATTCGGCTGGCGGCCCGCTCGGGGGTGAACGGTCTCCGTCGACAATCCTATGCCGTACCGCCACCGAGTGGCGGGAGCCGCCGGCACGAGCGCTGCGTCGGTACTGTCTCAGCGTGTCAGGGCCGTTGTGGCGGCCTGGTCGGTCGCCTCGGCCAGCAGCGCGACCAGCGCGCCGCTGAACGCAGTCATGACCGAGTGCGCGAGGACGGTGTCGGGAAAACGTGCCCGCAGAGCCAGACCCGAGGTTGTCCGCGACACCCAGAACTGCGCGTCGTCGGACACCGTCGCGTTGCTGACGTGGTGTGCGTTGGATTCTTCGAGTCCGCGGTGGCCCTCGATTCTGGTGTAGTCGATGTACGACACCATGAACACGTCGTTTCGCGAGAGGGTGAACGTGTCTCCGAGGGATGCCAACACCTGGGGGATGGGCACTGTGCTCAGCGGTAGCGCAGCACGAAACTCCCGTTGGGCCGCGGCGATCGTGTCGACGAGCACGTCGCCGACGTCCACGGTCATCGGGGCGTTGGTGGTGAACCAGCCCAGTGCCCGCCGGAACCGATCCTCGTGACGGGTGTGCAGAGGGAACAGGAACGGTATCTGCCGCGGTCCGCCGATGGCGGCGCAGGCCTGACCGATCGCAGCCACGACCCCGGCGAACATCCCGCCGCCCGACCGAGTGCACAGGCGCTCGAACTCGGCAGTGCGGTCGGCATCGAGGATCGGCGCGACAAGGGTTGCCTGCGTGGCAGTCTCACCGTCCGCCAGTCCCAGGTCGAACGGAAAACTCGGCGTCGTACCACCGCACCGTACAAGGAATTCCGACCACCGCACCATGCGCTCGTCATGGCGATCCACTGCCGGCTCGGTTGCTTCGATTCGGCAGTAGTCGACGAATCCTCCCACCGGACTCAGCTCGATGTTCGGACTCGACGGGCAGCGCCGGTACGCGTCGTACCAGGCGCGAACCTCGTCCACGGTCACTGCGATCGACAGCGCGTCGACGTTCGAGTGGTCGAATGCGCAGACCACCGTCGAGACGTCGGGCCGGTCGATCGCGACGCACGTGTACGACGGGAACCGTCGTGCGTCGCAACGTAACTCGAGTATTCGGCGGAGATGCTCACGTAGCTCGGTCGGGCAACCGAATTCGGTCCGGTTCGACGCCGCGATCTCGACCGAACCGGGGCGATGGAGCATCCTGTCCAGGCCGTCGGTCGCCTGGACGAACGAGCTGCGCAGAGTGTCGTGTCGGTCGATCAGTCGAGCGAACGCCCACGCGAGAGCGTCGGCATCGATGCGGCCGGGAACATCGAACGTGCCCGCGATCCATACTCGCCGAGCCTCGCCCAGATCGCCCAGATGAAACCGTTGATTGAACGACGGTGGAATCGGGGACCGTTGTGCATCCCCGGTGACGTCGGCAGTGAATTCGACGACGACACCGGCCGCGGGATGGTACTCAGTGATCGAGGTGACCCGCACCGACCCGCTCCTGAACCGAACCGGGCGTCAGGACGTAATCGCCTGTGCGCGCTATCTTTTCCAGTACCGATGCCAGGTGTGCGTGGTACCGCTCGACCGATTCGGCAGCGACGGCCGTGTCGGGGGTCTGCGCCACCAGATACAGATGCTCACCGTCGCGGTTGATCCACATCGACGCGTTGGAGGTCGCGCCCTCGCCGGTGAAATGCTTGGCACGAGTGTCCGCATCTCGCCCGACGCCGGGGAACCAGCGAAAGTCGATGTACGAGAGCATGTTCGGGCTCACGGCGAGTTCGCTTCCGAGCGTGCCGTCTGCGGCGAGAGCGCCGAGTACCGCATGGACCGGTGCTTCGGCGATCTGCTTGGCCCGCTCGAAACCCTCGTGCGCCGGGCCGGCGACGTCGGAGAAGCGCTCGCGACCGGCGATGTCGAACGCGACCGGCGCGAAGTTGACGAACCAACCCTGGGATTGTCCGTAGTCACCGTGGTGGCGAGTGCTCAGCACCGTGATTCCGAAGTACTCCGCGTTCCCCGCGAGCTCGAAGTCGGTGATGCCGACGGCAGCGAAGACTCCACTGCTCATCCGTGCGCCGGCGGCCTTGCACGCGGCATCGAACGCTGCCGTGAGTTCTCGGTCCAACAGGTGGCGTTCGACGATTCGGACCGGGGCGCGTTCGCCGGGTGCAAGCCCCAGATCGAGGGGGAACCGAGGCATACGGCCCTCGTGCCTGGTGAAGATGTCACGCCACGCGGCGATCTCGGGGGAGTCTGCACCGAACGTCGCGGCGCGGGCGCGCTCGTCGGCGGCGTACTCGAGGTGACTTCCCGCCGAAGCCGGTTGCGGAACATCCGCCCCGATCTCGATCGCGTACAGATCGGCCAGTTCGCTGATGACCAGAGCCTGTGAACCACCATCGGTGAACGCGTGATCGGCACCGTAGTACAACGTGAAGCTGCCCGGCCTCGATACCACTCCGACGACGAACCCCGGCCAGATGTCGGCGGTGGCCTCGGTCGAGAAGCGCTGCCGCACATAGTGTTGGAACTGCTCGTCGTCGGATGTCTCACCTGCGTCGACGGTATCGAAACGAGCAACTTCCGGGCCGCCGAGGTGTCGAACCACGTCGGTGCGGTCCACCTCGAACCAGCACCGCAGACCCTCGTGCCGCAGCACGTACGCAGTCAGCGCACGGCTCATCGCCTCGGTGTCGATGTCGCCGTCGATCTCGGTGGCCACCCCGGTGTACGCCGTGTGCACGTCACCACGTGCGCGCGCTGCCCATGCTGCCTTCAGGTGGTCTTCCTGAAGAAACGACGGTGGAGTCGAATCGATCGGTGCCGCAGCGGCGCTCGCCTGTGCCGCCGCGGTGGGATGCCACTCGAGCAGTCGGCCGGGCGCGGGGTTCCAGCGGCCCATTGCGGTGATGATCATGTTCGCTTCACTCTTCCGGTCGGGGCGCAGTGGACGGAACGTACCGGCTGCCTACGCCGCCGTCTCCGTCCACTCCGCATCCACTTCTCGTGCGTGCACGCCTATTCTGCGTCCACGCTCATTCTGCGTCCACGCTCATTCTGCGGCGACGACGACCGACGGCGGGGCCGCCGCGAGCACCGTATCGCTACCGCCGTCGGAGTCGATGACCGCCGTCAGAACCGCGACGAACTCGGTGATGAACCGATGGACGTTGGTCGACGCGACATCCGAACTGGGGAAGCGGGCCGAGATGTTGAGCCCTTCGAGTGTGCGATTGACCCAGAAGTAGACCTCGTCGTCGGCGTGGCAGTTGCTCCTGAGCGCCCGCCCCTTGCGCCCCTGCCACTGGGCGGCGTCGGGCAGGAACCGCAGGTCGATGTACGAGACCACGAACCGGGGAATTTCGGTGGAGTCGAGGATCTTGGCGATCTTCGAGTACGGCATACGGGCCAGGCCCTTGTTCGCAGCGCCCGCGGTGGCCGCGGCCTCGAGTGCCTCGACGAAGGTGCAGGCGTTGTCGAGCTGGATCTCCATCGGAAGAATGCCGACGTACCACCCCACCGACGCGGCCCACTTCTGCTCGTCGCGGGTGTGCATCGGCATCACCGTGCGCAGAGACCGACTGCCGGACAGGCGAGCATTCGTCAATGCGAGCGCCGCAAGAATTCCGGCCTGCATGTTGTATCCGGCAGCACGGCACGCCGCATTGAAGCCGTCCGACTGTTCGGAGGTCAGAAGCCACGACGAGATGCTGCTCTGGGGCGCAGGGCCGGTGTCGGCGCGGGGCCGGTCGCCCGCCAACGGAAGCGGGAAAGCCGGGAAGCGGCCGTCCTCGACTGCGAGGAAGTCCTGCCACGTTCGCACGGCACCGTGATCCGCCGTCAGGGTGTCGCCGAGTGCCCGTTCGGACTGACTGAAGTCGACGTAACTACCCACCTCGGGCAATTCCGGGTCGATGCCGTCGAGGGCATGCGCGTACAGCCGGTCGATCTCGTTGATCGCATAGATCTGGCTGTATGCGTCCATGACCGAATGATCGGCCGCGAAGGCGAGCAGGAACGATTCCTCGGGTCCACCGGCGAGACTGCGGGACGCGTCGTCGGGTTCGATGGTGGCGAGAACGAAATGCGGCCATGCCGTCGGAGACACGGTGTCGCCGAACCACGACTGCAGATGGCCGAACACCTGAGTTTCCGATCGCGACTCCGCGTGTGGGCGATCTGTCACCTGCACGGCGTCGACCGGTGCGGTGAAGCGCTGCCACGAACCGGACTGCTCGTCACGACGAACCTTGGTTCGGAACGCCTCGTGCCGACCCATGTACGCGGCGATGGTGCGGCGTACGGCCTCGACGTCGTAGCGACGATGGATCTCGAATACCGTGCCGATCCAGGAGCCCGGCGCGCTGCGCTCGCAATGGTCCTCGTGCGTGAACGACAGCCCGCGGGGATCGAGAGCCCACTGATCGTCGTCGACGCGGGGAACCCACTCGGTCAAGCGTCCGGCGGGAAGTGGATAGTCGGCGAGTTCGGTGTATTCCATGGTGTCCTCTTCCGTTCCGGGCTCGGCCAGCGGTATTCGGCAGTAGTGGTGTCTATCGGCATTCGATTACGGTCGAGTGGTGGATGTAACGGCGGAAGTCGTCGGTCCGGCTCGCTTTTATCGGGTGCACTCGCAATGCTTTCGACATTGAAAGAACAACTATTCGACGGACCGTGAAGTCGCCGTCCGGTCGACGTGAGTACGGCACTCACAATAAGGCGAAAGCGAAACTATTTCGCGACGCGTAAAAGTAATTCTTGTCACTGTCGAGGGGGTTGACCGACGGGTGGAACATCGGTCGGAAAACTGATTCTCGCACACGTCGGCATTGTGATTCCAGCGTAACCGCACGTCAGGGCCCGATGATTCGAGAGAGCCGATCCGGGTGACGGGCTCGGAACCCAGACCTCGGGCCGGACCGGCACCCCGAGACCGGAGTCACATTCGCGCGTCTGCTCGGTGGAATGGCACTTATTGCAAACATTGAATGAATCGACCGACGAGAAACAGCACCACCTTCCCGTTTCTTTGATGTAGTAGGTTCGGCGCGTGACTCGAATTGGATTTGCCGATCACCTTTTCTTGCGAATGCACCATGGCATCGGATTTCCCGTCTACAACCAGTTCCTGTGGTGGTTCGACGACGTCGTGCAGCGAGAAGACCTGGAAAGACTGCGTGACAACCTGTCCGACGGTCTGCTTGCGCGCAGGGTGGTGGCATCGGCAATTCCGACGGCCCGAGATCGGTGGGTGCCGTCGGCCGCCTCTCATTCACTGCATTTTCATCCAGAATTCATAGACCCGTCGATGGTGCGGCAATGGGCGGACGGCCGGATCGATCCCGATATCGATCCCGAGACCGGATTGGGTTGGCAACTCGCGGCGACGAGACTGAGCGACGGCGGCATGGTGCTGTCGTTGGTCGCCTCGCACATGGTCGCCGACGGTGGGGCCTTGATCGCTGCATTCCGTGCGGCGAACTCCGACTCCGTCGCGTCCCGTGTCTCCTCCGCCCCGGGCGGCCTCGAGGCCCTCGCTTCCGACTTCGGTGACGCCGTCGAGCAAATTCGGTCCGCGGGTGGATGGCTGGTGAACGCGGCGGTGCAGGCTCTGCCTCTGTCCGGACGCTCCGAGCCTGCCGGTGCCACCCAGTCGAGGCCGAAACCACACCGGGCAGCTCCCGAGCGAGCGGCTGCGGCGGACTGGACATCCCCGCACGTGGTTGCCGAGGTGGACGCCGATGCATGGCGATCGACCGCGGAACGCTGGGGAGGAACATCCAATTCGCTGTTCGTGGCGGTCCTGACTGCTGCGTCCGGACTTGCCGGCCGTGCTTCGGTGGGAGACACGGTGCAGTGGTCCTTGCCCGTCAGTGATCGCGGCGACGCATCCGACACCCGGTCCAACGCCACCAAGATCGTCAAGATCGACGTGCCGATCGCCGACCCGACCGATCTGGACCTCCGCCCGATCCGCGCCGCCAGTAAATCGGCGTTCACGGCTTTCGCCGCTGCTCAGGCCGCCGGTGCCGCTCCGGGCGGCCTGTCCCAGGCACTGGTTCAAATGCTGCCCGACGCGGTGGTCGCACGAGTGCCGCAGCCCCGCGACGGTGCCGAAGGGCTGGCGTCGAACCTCGGTTCTCTTCCCGACGACTTCACGACGGTGGCGGGGATCGCTGCCCGGGCGGTGTCCGGTCGAGCGACGTTCGCCGGAGCCGACGCCGACTTCGCTCGTTCGCTCGACGGCGGTCTGACCGCATGGTCGAGCGAGACCGGCACCAGTGTGACCGTGACCGTCCACGCCATGGACCCCGACCGATGCCCGGACGAGCATGTACTGCGTGAACACCTGACCGAGGCGCTTCGGAGATGGGGACTCTCGGCACGCTTCTGGTGAGTGGGTCAGCGGTCGCGCGCTGCTGCTTCGGTGATGTCGGCGGCAGCGGCCGTCGCCGTTCGAGCAGGCGTCATCGTATCGGCAAGCGCTCGCGCGGCCAGCCGGGCGTCTTCGGTCATGAGGTCGGAAATGCCCTGCTGTAGAACGGATTCGGTCAACGTCGAGAACTTCGTGCTCGACCCGGCTCCTACGCGCCGCAGCGCGGATCCCCAGAACGGTTGGTCGGCGCTGAACCAGCACACCAGGGTCGGCAGCCCGGCTCGTGCCGAGGCTGCAGTCGTCCCTGCGCCGCCATGATGAACCGCGGCCAGACAGCGCGGAAAGACCGTCGCGTGATCGACCGATTTCACGACGAAGACGTTCGGGTTCGATCGATGGACGGCTGAATCGGACTCCAGCAGATCGCTCCAGCCCGCGCAGACCAGGGCGCGCACGCCCAATCGATCGGTGACGTTGTCGATCATGCGCATCAGTGCAGCCGGTTCGGGCACCGGCATGCTGCCGAAGCCGAAATACACTGGCGCAGTTGCTGCGTCGAGCCATCGGCGCAACGCGGGATCCGTCTCGGTGACTCCGTCGACCAGGCCGATGAAGCCGACGAACGGGCGTAGCGGGCCCCACTGTCGGGCAAGCCCGGGGAACAGCGCCGATTCGTAGGCCTGAATTTCGATACCGCCGTAGCGCGCCGACCTCACGGGCGTCGACTCCGTGGTGGGAGGCAAACCCAGTGATGCCCTCTGCGCGTTGTCGCGCTTCTTCATCGACTTCCAGCGCAGTGCCTCGAGGGCCGCCCACATCGACCGATTGACGACGGCAGGTAGGTTCACGCCCGGTGTGATCGACACTGCATCGTTGCGCCTGAGGGGGCAGTAGTGCAGGGACACAAACGCTGTGCCGTGCGCTTCGGCCACGTTCAGAGCCATCTCCTGACCGAGCGAGCCGGTGACGATTCCGTCGCACCCTGCCGCCATTCGGTTCAGCTCGGACGTCATGTCGTCCCAGCCGTGATGAGCCAGCTCGGACAGCGCAGCAAAGCGGGTCCGCGGGTTTCGAGACTTGATACGCACTCTGACCAGATCGGACTCCAACAGCTGCTGCGTGTCGGGCCCGAACGGCTGAACCTCGATGCGTTCGGAGGATGCCGTGGCCGCCGACACGACATCGGTGAGATTGGGTGGGGCACCGAACAGCACGTCGTGCCCGCGCTCTGCGAGTTCGAGCCCGAGAGCGATACCGGGGGTCACGTCGCCTCGGCTTCCGTTGAACGGCATCACGAACTTCACAGGCGCACTCGCAGACGTGTCGGCGTGGGGAAGAGCCCCAACCTATCAGCACCGTCCGAACCGAGCCGATACGAAAACATATGGCGGGAAACACATTTGCGGTCGTTCCACCTACGTGGGCGGGCAGGGATAGTCTCTCGTGGTGGAGAGATTGACGTACGACGACGACCTGTTCCTGCGCATGGAGTGCGTACTCGGAGTGCCGGTGGTCAATCAGATCGTGTGGCGGTTCGACTCGGCCGTCCCGCTCGACGCACTCGAATCCATGTGGCAGTTGCTTGCTACCGGCCCGTTGGATCGCTCCGTACGACGCTCGGCGGTGCCCGGTGCCCGCGATGGCTGGATCACGGCCCGCACGCCCGCCGCCCCGGTCGTCATCGGACACGCGATCGCCCGGGACGGCATCGATCTGTGGATCGAGAACGAGGCAGCGGTGACGCTGGACCCCATCGACGGACCTGCGTGGCGTTTGTCGGCGACCTCGGTCGACGGCGGCGGCACAGTGGTCTCTCTCGTCGGATCGCACGTGGTCGGTGACGGCGGTGCCCTGACCTCTGCGGCGGCAGCAGCTCTCGCCGGTCGGGCGACTCCGGACGACTTCGTTCGCGGCGGGCTCGACCACGTTCCCCCGCGGTCGTCGGTACGTGCCGACATCGCGGACGGCGTCGGACAGATCGGTGCGGCATTGTCCGGGGTGGCGCGAGCGCTCGGACGTACGGCAGTGGACGCGGTACGTTCGCGAACCTCGTCCGAAGAGGTAGCAGCGGGCTCCACGGCACCCGGCCCGACGCCGAGCCGTGCCCGGACCGTCACCGCGGCACGAGAAGGCAAGTGGGTACCGAGCACGGTGGTCGTCGACTGCGCATCGGGGGACTGGGCCGCGGCCGCAGCGAGCAGGGGCGGGAGCTCGAACAGTCTGCTTGTCGCGGTCGTGCTCGGCATTCTCACCGCGAGTGGACGCGTCGGTCCGCAGGACCGGGTACGGGTGGCCCTTCCTGTCAGCACCCGAACACCCGGAGACAGTCGCGCCAACGCGACGTCCGGGGTGTCCATTCACGTCGATGGGGGACAGGGCTACCGCGACGATCTGACGGCCATCCGCGCATCGAGCAAGCAGGCGTTCACCGACCAGGCCGACAGTACGGTGACATCGGTGTTCGAGCTGCTCAAACCACTGATGCAGGTGTTGCCCGACGTCGTCGTCGCCAAGCTGGCGGCATCGGGCTCGGCACCTCTGTGTCTGTGCTCGAACCTCGGCGATCGCGGCGCGCGACTGCGCACCATCGGAGGCGTCGACGCCGCGGCAGTGGCGATGCGGTCGATCACTCAGAACACCGATGTCGCGTTGCTCCGTCGCACCGCCGGCGGGGTCAGTGCCTGGTGGAACGACTCGGGTGACCGCGCGACGCTGTGCGTCACCGGTCTCGACCCGGACGCGTTCCCCAGCAAGGAGCACCTGCGTGGGCTGGTCGAGGCCGAGTACACGAACTGGGGCCTGACTGCCGAATTCTGGTGACCTCGAGACAAATCACAACATCGGGCGTACGCGGATTTTCGGCGGGATCCCCGGTACGGCTATGCTTTTGCGACTGTTCGAGTGTTCGAGCGCATGTGAGAAAGGGGAGCGATCCATGGCAGTGGTCGTGTTGTTCGGGTCCGAGACCGGTACGGCCGAGGAGGTCGCCGACAAGATCGCGGACGTGCTCGGTGATCACGATGCCGAGGTGCGAGACATGCTCGAGTACGAGGTCTCCGACATCGACACGGACGACTTCCACGTCGTCATCTGCTCCACCTACGGCGACGGAGAGCTCCCCACCGGCGCGGAGCCGTTCTACGAGGCACTCGTCGAGGATGCCCCCGACCTCGCAGGACTGCAGTTCGCAGTCTTCGGTCTGGGAGACAAGGTATACGAGGACACCTTCAACCGCGGCGGCGAGATCATCGCCGAAAAGCTCACCGAGCTCGGTGCGAAGCAGGTCGGCACCCACGCTCGGCACGACAGCTCGTCGAACATCAGGCCCAAGGCAATGGCCGAGGACTGGGCTCGCGAGCTGATCGATCTGTTGCCCTGAGGTAGGTCTCGCCGGTCAGATCCCGATCGGGTCGTCCGGCGAGCCGTCCCAGAGGGCGGCAAGCGACGTACCCACCCGCTCGAGAAGAGTACGAACCAGCGGCAAGCCGATGCCGATCACCGACGAGGGATCACCCTCGATGCTGTCGACGAACCAGCCGCCGAGACCGTCGAGCGTGAATGCTCCCGCTACCTGCAGCGGTTCGCCGGACGCCAGATACGCGTCGAGATCGACTGCAGACGGGGTTGCGAAACGAATCGTCGTCGAGCTGTGCGCTGCAGCCTGTGCCACCACGACTCCGGCGGTCACTCGCAGAACGGCATGACCGGTCAGCAGCGCCCCGGTCGACCCGGCCATGGTCCGCCAACGCTCACGGGCCACCTCGACGGTGTGCGGTTTACCGTGCAGCTCACCGGCAATCGACAGCATCGAATCACACCCGACGATCACCAGATCCGCCGAAGAATCCGAGAACGTCTCGGCGACTGCGGCGGCCTTGGCCCGCGCGAGTTCGGTGACCACGGTGGCGGCGGACGCGGACGGCCCCAGTTCGGCCGTCACCGCGTCCTCGTCGACTCCCGACACCCGGACGATCGGCTCCACGCCGGCACTACGAAGAACTCCGAGGCGAGCAGGTGACGCCGACGCCAGAACGAGTCGTACCGAATCGGCCCGGGTCGTCACGGGCGGCACCGTCACCGCGAGTATCGGCCCGACGCGGCGTACGAATACGCCGACTGCGCCGCGAAGCCGCGATGCATCGACGACGGTGCACCCCACAATTCCCGAGGCCGGGAATCCGTGCTCGATGCCGAATCGTTCTGCGCCGCAGTCAACACCGCCACCAGAGCCGCCACATCCTCGTCGTCCGGATTGCCCCTGACGACCCGAATTGCCGCGGACATGCCTGAATCGGCAACGGCTTGACCGTCGTTCACGTCGTCATGATTCGTGTCGCTCATAGTGGGATGTTTCCGTGTTTCTTCGGGGGCAGGGTCACTTGTTTGCGTTCGAGCAGTCGCAACGCGGTCACGATCTGCCCGCGGGTGTGACTGGGCGGGATGACCGCATCGAGATACCCGCGCTCGGCAGCGACGTACGGATTGACCAACGTGTCCTCGTACTGCTGCTGCAACGTCAGCCGCAACGCATCGACGTCCTCACCGTTCTTCGCCGCCTCG
>NZ_NOYS01000009.1:0-14580 GCF_002258475.1 Rhodococcus sp. 06-1460-1B | reverse complement strand
CCGGTCGATAACCCTTCGCCACCAACACATTGTCCCGCACCACCGACAATGGGGTGCCTCGACACTCGAGACACCCCACCATCAAAATGCAACAGCCCCTCTGGGGCACCCAACCGCACCACTGCGCGGAACGCACTCAGAAGTCGGCGGTCTTGCGGGCGCGGATCTTGCTGACGATCGAGAACACCACGGCGATGATCATCAATGCGTAGAGCACGATGGTGATGCCGCTACTGACTAGAATCGACGGGTCGCCCTCGCTGACGGCCAGTGCGCGGCGAAGTGATTCCTCGGCGAGTGGGCCGAGGATCACGGCGATCAACACCGGTGCGAGCGGAATGTCGTAGCGCCGCATCATGAATCCGACGATGCCGAGCCCGAGCATGAAGATCAGATCCACGATCGACGCACTGGACGCATAGACGCCGAGGGCGGCGAACACCGAGATGCCCGCGTACAGGTAGTTCTTCGGGATCTTCAGCAGCTGCGCCCACAACGGTGCGAACGGCAGGTTGAGGATCAGCAGCACGATCATGGCCACGAACAGGCTCGCCAGTAGGGCCCAGACGATGTCGCCGCTGCGCTCGAACAACAGTGGTCCGGGCTGCATACCGTACTGCTGGAAGGCAGCCAACATGATGGCCGCTGTCGCCGACGTCGGCAGACCCAGCGCCAGTAGCGCTCCCATTGCCGTTCCGGCTGTGGAGTTTCCAGCGGCCTCCGGTCCGGCGACACCGCGAATGGCACCCTTGCCGAACATCGGCTTCTCGCGCTTGCGGTCGAGCCTGCGCTCGGTGCCGTACGCGAGGAAACTCGGCACTTCCGCACCTCCGGCAGGAATGACACCGAACGGCACGCCGAATGCCGTGCCGCGCAGCCAGGCCGGCAGCGCGTCGCGGAACTCGGCCTTGCTCAGCCAGGGGCGGCCCTGCGATTTGATCAACGACCGGTCCTCGGGGCGACCTATCTTCGAAGCGATGTGGATGACCTCACCGAGCGCGAGCATCGCGACCGTGATCACGACGATGTGAATGCCGTCGAACAGGGCAGGTACTTCGAAGGTGAATCGTGAAGCGCCCGACGGACCGTCGATACCGATCACGGCCAAAGTGAGACCGATCAGCAGTGCGGTCAACCCCTTGAGAGCGGAGTCGGAGACCACCGCGGAGGTGGCGATGAAGGCGAACACTGCCAGCGCGAGGTACTCGGCCGGACCGAAGTTGGTCGCCAACGACGCGAGCGTCGGGGCGAAGAACACCACCAGGGTCGTCGCGACGATGCCGCCGATGAACGCGCCGATGGCCGAGGTGGCCAAAGCTTGAGGGGCTCTGCCGTTCTTGGCCATCCGGTGGCCCTCGAACGTGCCGGCGATGGCGGTGCTGTTGCCGGGGGTGTTCATCAGGATGCCGGAGATGGAATCGCCGAACAGGCCGCCGAAATACACTCCGGCGAACATGATCAGCGCCGCGGTGGGGTCGAGAGTGAACGTGACCGGCAGCAGAAGCGCCACCGCCATGGCAGAACCGAGTCCGGGTAGCACGCCCACGGCGGTGCCGAGCAGTGCGCCTACGAACACCCACACCAGGTTCATCGGAGTCAGCGCAGTGCCGAACCCGTCGAGAAGATTGCTCAGTGAATCCATCGAAAATTCAGCTCCGTCAGAAGATCTGGGCGAGAACGCCGCCGGGCAAGGTCAGGCCGAGGCCCGCGGAGAATGCGATCTGGACGGCGCTCGAGACCAGCAGCGCGACGGCCGCGTCGAACACGTAACGGCGACCACCCAATCCGACCGAGACACCCCAGAAGAGGATGGCACCGGCGAGAACCCAGCCGAGCGGGTCGAGGAGAGCGATGAACACTGCCACCGATCCGACGGTGATCGACAGGGTTCGCCAGTTGCTCACGGTGCCGGTGTGCGGCACACCGTCGGCGTCGACGCCGCGATCGATGACGTCGGGCTTGACCATGAGTTGGATGGTGACCAACACGGCGACCACGAAGCAACCCCCGGCGACGATGGCCGGAAAGACCTGCGGGCCAGGGGAGGTGGCGGTGGGAGGCACATCCATCGTGATGGTCCCGTAGACCAGGAATGCGCCCAGTGCGACGAGCAGTGCCGGAACGATCAGGCCGCTACGGCCCGTCCAGAAGGAGCGGGAGGTTGCGGTGTCGGGAGTCGTCGTTGTCATACCAGCCCCAGCTCTTCCAGAATTCCGGTGATGCGTGCCTGCTCGACCTCGAGGAATTCCCCGAATTCGTCTCCTGTGACGACCGATTCCTTCCAGCGGTTTCGTTCGACGGCGGTTGCCCATTGCTCGGTCTCGACCATCTCGGTGACGATGTCGACGAGCGTCTGCCGGTCCTCGTCGGAAATCCCGGGCGGCGCAACGATTCCGCGCCAGTTCACGAGGTCGACGTTGTAGCCCTGTTCGATGAACGTATCCACGTCGAATCCTTCGAGCGGCTCGGGCGCGGCCACGGCGAGGGCACGCACGTTGCCTGCTTCGATCTGGTCCCGGAAGTCGTTGAATCCACTGACCGCGACGCCGACGGTGTTGGACAGCAGCGACGTGAGTACCTCACCGCCGCCGGAGTAGGCGATGTAATTGATTGCGGCCGGGTCGATGTCGGCTTCCTGTGCCAATTGGCCCGCGACGATGTGGTCGATTCCGCCGAGAGAGCCGCCGCCGATCGGAAGCCCGCCGGGATTGGCCCGCCACGCCTCGATCATGTCGTCGAGGTTCTGGATCGGCGAGTCCTTGGGAACGACGAAGACCTCGAAGTCCTCGGCGAGCTTGGCGATCGGCACGGTGTCGGCCAAGGTGGTGTCGGAGTTGTTGATCGCGATGCCGCCGAGCATGACGGTGCCGGTGATCATCACCGTGGTGGGCTGACCGCTGAGGTTCTCGAGTTGGCTCAGGCCGATGGTGCCGCCGGCCCCTGGAACGTTGACCACCTGCGCGTTGTTGACGATGCCGTCGCTGCGCAGCGCCTGCTGCGACTCGCGCGCGACCAAGTCCCAGCCGCCGCCGGCGGCAGCAGGTGCTATCAGTGTCAATTTGGCTCGGGCGTCGGAGCCGCTGGCACTGCGAGCGGCGTCGATCCCGGCGACGGTGACTGCTCCCACCACCACCAGGGCTCCGGCCGTTCGTAGCAGGGTGGGCGATATCGCCATCAGAGACCTTTCGTGTGGTGTGTCACAGCGTCAGGTTAGATACAGTTTGTCTGATTAGTCCAGTTCACAACATCGAGGTCGATCTTCGGTGGATTCGAGCAACGGGAGAGACCGTGTCATTAGCGAGCGCAGTGGCAGTAGCGATGAGCAACACCCCCGAGGGCCAGGAAGCGTTGCGACGTGGTGCCGCCGAGGCAGAGCTGCGTCGGACCGAGCTGATCGTATTGTCCGTGGTGGACCGCGATTCCGTATCGGCGGAAGACCGTAGCGCGGCGCAGGCCGAGGTGGAGCGGACTCTCCCCGGAACTACGACGACGGTGCGCGTCGAACCGGACGGCGGAGACCCGGCCGGCGCACTGGTCGATCTCGTCGCCGACGTCGGTGCGGGGATGCTCGTCATCGGGTCCAAGCGCAGATCGGCGGTCGGCAAATTCCTGATGGGCAGCACGGTGCAGCGCGTTCTGTTGGACAGCCCGGTCCCCGTCCTCGTCGTGAAAGCGCCGTGACCCGGTAGTATCGGACAAATCTCCCACCACTCGACCTCGAGGAATCATGGACAGCGATAAACCCGGGCCGGACACGGCTCCCCGCACTACAGCTACTACGTGCGAGGCGGTGTCCGGCGAATGAGCGTTCTGCTCACTCTTCTGCTCGGCCTGCTCGTCGTTTTTCTCATCACCGTCGCAACCGGCTACTTCGTTGCGCAGGAATTCGCGTACATGACCGTCGACCGGTCCCGGCTCAAGGCGCGTGCCGAGGCCGGCGACGCCGTCGCAGCTCGCACGCTGACCGTCACCAAGCGGACCTCGTTCATGCTCTCGGGTGCACAGCTGGGTATCACGGTCACCGGCCTGCTTGTCGGCTACGTCGCCGAACCGCTGATCGGGCAGTCGTTCGGAGCGATACTGGGCGGCGTCGGTGTTCCGACAGCAGTCGGTGTCGGCCTCGGTGCCGTTCTGGCGATCACGTTCGCGACGTTCGTACAGATGCTCTTCGGTGAACTGTTCCCGAAGAACTTCGCCATCGCGCGCCCCGAGCCCGTGGCTCGATGGCTCTCGCTGTCGACGACCATCTATCTCAAGCTCTTCGGTTGGCTCATCACCATTTTCGACCAGTCGTCGAACCTGTTGCTCAAAGCACTGAAGATCGAGCCGGTGCACGATGTGGAACATTCGGCGAGCCCACGCGACCTCGAGCACATCGTCTCGGATTCGCGGGAGACCGGGGATCTGCCCGACGAGCTGTCGACGCTGCTCGATCGCATTCTCGACTTCCCCACGCGCAACGTCGAACACGCCATGATCCCGCGTTCACGTGCGGCGACGGTCCGCGACACCGACACACTCGGTGAGGTGAAAACACTGATGGGCCAAGAACATTCTCGATACCCCGTGCTCGACGAGGACGACGGAATCGTGGGTGTGGTGCATCTGCACGACGTGTTGGCCTCCACCGCGCCGGATTCGACCCCCATCGCAGACCTCACCCGCGATGCGCTGATCCTTCCCGAGATGCAGAGCCTGCCCGACGCGATGCGCGAGCTGCGGGCGACACGGAACCAATTGGCCTGTGTCATCGACGAATACGGTGGTCTCACCGGAGTGATCACCATCGAGGACCTGGCCGAAGAGCTCGTCGGCGAGATCACCGACGAGCACGACGACGGCGTACTCGACCCGAGCCCGGTCAGCGCCGACGACGGCAGCTGGACGATGGCAGGGGAGGTGCACGTCGACGAGGTCGAGCGGGCCATCGGCGTCGACCTCCCCGACGGTGACTACGAGACCATCGCGGGATTCGCCATCGCCCATCATGGTTCGCTACCCGACATCGGGACCCGTATCGAGGTCGATCTGCCGCCGGACAACGCGGACCTCGCCAACGACGACGAGACGCCGATTCGATTCGTCACGATCGAGGTGCAGGAGATCGACAGTCACGTGCCGTCACTACTGACCCTCACCATCGACGAGCGGACAACCGAGCACGACGAGAATTCGGCCGAGTCCGATACTGCAGGAGCGCACCGATGAGCAACCTCTGGTTCTTTCTGGCCGTCACCATCGGTCTGATCGCTGCGAGCGCCTTCTTCGTTGCCGTGGAGTTCGCACTTCTCGCGGCCAAACGGCATCGCCTCGAGGACGCTGCCCCCAACTCGCGGGCGGCGCGGGCTGCTCTGCGCAGCTCCTCGGAATTGACGGTGCTGCTCGCCGGATCGCAGCTCGGTATCACCGTCTGCACCCTCGCGCTCGGCGCGACCACCAAGCCGGCCGTGCACTACTGGCTCACGCCGCTGTTCGAGAGCATCGGCCTGCCCTACTGGTTCGCGGACGTCCTCGGCTTCGTCCTGGCCCTGATCATCGTCACATTCCTGCACTTGGTCGTCGGCGAGATGGCTCCGAAGTCCTGGGCCATCGCGCATCCCGAGAAGTCGGCAACGATGCTCGCAATCCCCATGCGCGCGTTCATGTTTCTCACGCGTCCGGTGCTGACGGCCTTGAACAACATGGCGAACTGGTGCCTACGCAAGGTGGGCGTCGAGCCGGCCGACACCGTCGGCACCGGGCAGAACGCAGACGACCTGCGTCAGCTCGTCGAGCACTCGGTCAACGTAGGAGCCCTGGACGCGAGTTACCAGGCGCAGATATCCGGGGCATTGGAATTGCAAGATCTGACCGTCGGTGACCTGGTGGCCGGAAGTGGCGCGCCGACGTCGGTACCGTCGTCGGCGTCGATCGACGACGTGCGGGAGGCGTCTCGGATCAGCGGCCATCTGCGCATACTCGTCAGTGACGACGAGGTAGTGAAAGGTGTTGTACACGTAAGGGATACGTTGACCGAGCCGGAGTATCTCGCCGAGATCACCCGCCCGGCCTACACGCTGGATCGGACGACACCGGTCTACGTCGCCCTGCAGTCGATGCGCGAGACCAGACATCATCTGGCGCTGGTCGTCGAACCGTCGGCCGAGGCGGGTGACAGTGCGCGCACGATCGGCGTTGTCACCCTGTCGGATGTGTTGACGCGGCTGCTGCCCGAGCCTGTCTGATCTTCGGTCACCCCATACGAATCATCCCCGCCCGGCCGACGCGGCCGAGCGGGGATTTTTCGTGAGCACCGGGTCCGAATGTCAGATCGGGGCGATGACCAGAAGGTGTGCCCAATACGACGCGACATCGTGGCCGAGTTGGGGGAGCAGAACGTCGTAGAGCAGGTAGGACATCATTGCCGTCGAACTCCTTGTTCAGCGGGCCGTCACCGGCTCGCGTACCGAGACTGTAGTCAGTGAGACTGTAGATCAACCTGGGCCCGGCGGCGCTGATATGGCCTGCGCAAGTCGTGTTTCACCCCGACGACGACGGGCATCAGCCGATGCAGCCCTGCAGGGTGGTGAAGCTTCCGGCGAAGCCGGCACCGTTGCAGACGGCACCCTCGGGGGTGAGTGTGATCGTCGAGCCCGGCGCAGCCACGGCGATCGACAGTCCGAGGCCGGCCGCGGTGTTCTGTGCGATGGCACCGGGACCGAAGGCGATCGCAGCAGGCGCACCGCCGAAGCCGGCGTTGCTGACGGCAGTTCCGCCGTTGAGACCGAGGGCCAGTGCCGCCGCGTTGTTCATCGCTTCCGCCGAGCCCCATCCCTCGAGGCCGACTCCTGCTGCGGCACTTGCGCCGTCTGCGGAGCTGTCGCACTGTGAACCTCCGACGAGCGCGGCGACGTCGGCCCCTCCGGGTGCTGTGGTGCAGGCGACCGGTGCGGCCGAGGCCGTGCCGGGCACCAGGGCCGCGAAGGTACAGGCGAATCCGAATGCTGCCGCTCCGCCGAGAATTCTCTTGGTGTGGAACATGGTCGATGCCTCCAAGATTTGGCGCAGGCACCGGGCGTGCCGCGCTCCTGCGGTTGCCGGATCGACATGCTCGTGCGCCCCGACGACCTTCCTCGAGTGTTACCCCGTAGCGACGCGCTCAGAGATCCGCATGGTCTCGAGTACATCTCGGTATGATCACAGCGCGGTAAACAGCGTTCCCCCACCCTTGGTGCTTACGATGGCTCCATGATCGGACGTATCGACGAGGTCGTATTCGACTGCACGGAACCGGCTGTGCTGGCCCGATTCTGGGCGGGTGTTCTCGGTGGTCGGCCTGTCGTGCGCGACGACTCGTGGCATTTCGTCGATGTTCCCGGGTTCACCCGGATGGCGTTCCAGCGAGTGCCCGAGGGTAAGTCCGGCAAGAATCGACTACATCTCGACGTGGACGTTCCCAGCATCGACGTTGCCGTCGAGCAGGCAGTCGGTCTGGGTGCGACGGCGGTGGGGGACCGGCACACCACTGCGGCCGGGTCGTTCCAGGTGCTACTCGACCCCGAGGGCAACGAATGGTGTCTGGTGACACCCCTCAGCTGACTAGCGGGCGTCGTGCTCGGCGCGTGCTTCGAGCACGGCAGGCATCGAGCCCTCGATCAGTTCGATGAGGTCGGTCAACCGTGATCCGACCTCACGTCCGAGCGGGGTGAGGCTGTATTCGACCTTGGGCGGGATTGTCTCGAGCACGGTGCGCACGATGAGGCCGTCACGTTCGAGGGTCTGCAGCGTCTGTGCCAACATTCGCTCGCTGACGCCGTCGACGCGTCGGCGCAGGGCATTGAATCGGTAGTCGCTCTCGGTGAGGGCGGCCAGGACGAGCACTCCCCACCTACTCGTCGCGTTCTGCAGCGTCTGCCGTGACCCGCATTCCCGTGCGAAGACGGATGCTTCGAGAGATTCGACGGCCTCGGACATTTCTCCATGTTAGCGCAGGCCGTACCGGCAGCGCTAAATTTCGATGTTGCACTGCACGAAAAGTAAGTGCATGATGAAACGGAACTTGATACTTCAACCTCGGGAGCGTTTTCCATGACCACAGCCATCACCGGAGCGACAGGCAATCTCGGCGGGCTCGTCGTCGCCGCACTCATCGATCGCGGCGTCGCGCCTGCCGACATCGTCGCCGTCGTACGCAACGCCGACAAGGCGGCCGCACTCGCCGAGCGCGGTGTGGTGGTACGGGTGGCCGACTACAGCGACACCGACGCGCTGACGTCTGCGTTCGCGGGTGTCGAGAAGGTGCTGTTGATCTCGGGATCGGAGGTCGGCCAGCGAATTGCTCAGCACAACAACGTCATCGACGCCGCCGAGGCAGCCGGGGTGAGCCTCATCGCATACACGAGCGTGCTCGCTGCCGACACCTCCGGCATCAGCCTTGCGCCGGAGCACAAGGCCACCGAAGAGCGATTGACGGCCTCGCCGATTCCCGCTGTGTTTCTGCGTAACGGCTGGTACTGGGAGAACTACCTGGGCTCGCTCGGCCAGGCCATCGACAGTGGAGTGTGGCTGGGTGCAGGCGGGAACGGCAAGATCGCCGCTGCCTCACGTGCCGATTACGCCGCCGCTGCCGCGGCTGTGCTGACTCTCGAGAACCAGGGCGAGAAGATCTACGAGCTCGGCGGGGACGAGCGCCTGACCTATGCCGAACTCGCGGACGTTCTCGCCGGCATCTCCGGGAAGCCGGTCGTCTACAAGGACGTCACCGAGTCGGAGTACGCCTCGATTCTGCAGGGCGCAGGACTGCCCGATTTCGTGGCGACCATGCTGGCGAGCGCAGATGCCGGTATCTCCCGCGGGGAACTCGACACCGATTCCGGTGACCTGCAGGCATTGATCGGCCGCGCGTCCACCCCGGTCGCCGAGGTGTTCCGCTCCGCGATCTGACGGGATACACGGGGCCCCGTATGCCACTTGTAGCGTGGGCCCCGTGAAACTCACCTCGACCCGCACCCTGTTCCTGGCCGCCACCACCTCACTCGTCCTGTTGACGGGTGCATGCAGTTCCGACTCGGATTCCGGGACGACGCAGACGACGTCCTCGGCGACGTCCTCCACCGATGCGACGGCTTCGAGTAGCTGCCCCACGGGCACACCCGACCCGTCGGCCACCCCGGAGTGGACACTGGCAGGCGACACCGGCAGCATCGCCGTCACCGGATCGACGGATACAGCGGCCCCGGCCGTCGACGTCGAAGCCCCGTTCAGCGTCGCCGAGACGCAGGTGAAAACGCTGAAGGCCGGGGACGGCCCGATCGTCGCCGACGACGCGAACGTGTCCGTCTGCTACCTGGGCGTCAACGGACGCGACGGATCGACGTTCGACAGCAGTTTCGAGCGCGGCGCACCGGTCGAGTTCCCACTGACCGGCGTGGTGGCGGGCTTCCAGAAAGCCATCGCCGGACAGACCGTCGGCTCGACCGTCGCCGTAGCGGTGACGTCGGCCGACGGTTACGCGACCGGCAATCCGGCAGCCGGAATCGAGCAGGGCGACAGCCTGATCTTCGCTATCTCGATCCTGTCCGCGAGCTGAGGGCCTCCGGCAGTGGCGTGGTTATAAGCCCTCTGCGGCACATAGCCACGCCACTTCGGCTCCGCCGCACTACACGGTCGAGAGCTGCTGAATCGTCGTCGCGCCGCCCGGGGTGGGCGTCGTGGTGATGAAGTTGGAGTCGTAACCCAGCGATTCGACGACGCTGCGGATCTCGCGGAACTGCTCGACGCTGACGTCGGGCGTGCGCTTGAGCACAAATCCGGACGTGCGGTTGGGGCTTCCGACGAAGGCCCACGAGTAGTCGTCTGCGATGTAGGCCACGATGTAGTTGGTCGGCCCCTCCTGGCTCTCCTGCGTGGGGACGCCCGGGAAGCTCACGTGCAGTTGGGCTTTGGTGACGGTGTCGTTGACCCGAGCATTGCCGACGATGCGGTTCTCCTGGCCCGTCCAGGTGGTGCAGGTGTTCTCGACGCGAATGTTGAATTCGTCGATCATCTGGTAGTTCGCCTGCGTGTCACGGGCGCAGATCAGGTTGAACGGCTGCGGCACCGCGGCAACCTGGTTCCAAGTGCCCAAGTACCGTTCGACATCGAGTGACGGGATCGGAGCCAGTGGCTCGAGACCGACCGACCCCAAAGGGCCGACCGGTTGCGCTTGCGCGGGGGCCGCGCCGAGCAGGGCACCTGCGGCGACTGCTCCTGCAATTGCGGTGCGGCTCAACATCGTACGTACCTTCATGAATTTCGCTCCTTGGTTGCGGTCGTCTCGTTGTCGATCGTGCTCGGCCACCAAATCCCCGGGCCGATGAGGGTGAACAGGGCGGGAATCACGACGGTGCGTACTACGAAGGTGTCGAGCAGAATGCCCAGGCCGACGATGATTCCCAACTGGGTGAGGGTGATCAGCGGTAGGACGCCGAGGACGCAGAACACTGCTGCCAGAACGATTCCCGCGCTGGTGATGACGCCGCCGGTGGCCGAGACCGCCCGCACGATCGCAGATCTGGTGCCGTGCCGAACCGTCTCCTCCCGGGTCCGCGTGACCAGAAAGATGGTGTAGTCGACACCGAGGGCGACGAGAAACAGGAACGCGAACAGGGGAGTGTTGTCGTCGAGCGCGGGAAAGCCGAAGACGTGCAGGCTCACCCAGCTACCGATACCGATGGCGGCCACGGCACTCAGGACCGTGGTGGCGACGAGAATCAACGGTGCGACGACGGCGCGAAGCAGTATCAACAGCACGAGTAGGACGACCGCCAGGATCGCCGGGATCACCACGAGCCGATCGCGGGCGGCAGCGTCGGTGGTGTCGAGTGCTTTGGCGTCGCTGCCGCCGACTCGTGTGTCGTCGACACCCGCAAGGGCGGACCGAAGGTTCTCGACGACGGTGAACGATTCGTCGGAGGCGGGGGCAGCGTCGGTGACCACCGACAGCCGGGTCAGTCCGGTATCGGAATCAGCGACCCGATCCACCGAGACGACGCCGTCGACGTCCCGGACGGTGGCGACGACGCCGTCGATATCCGAGGTGGGTGCGAGAACCGTGATCGGGTCGGCGGATCCGGCCGGAAAGTGTTGCGAGAGAGTGTCGAATCCTTCGACGGATTCGGCGGTCACCCGGAATTGCTCGGTCTGCGACAGCCCGATCTGTGTGCCGACCAGGGCCGCGCAGCAGGCGAGCAGTACGGCGATGGTGATGGACGCGGTCGCCACCGGACGACGAGCGACACCGGCGGCAACCGAATGCCAGACGCCCTCGGTGGTGGTATCGCGATCGGACGGCTTGGGGACGAAGGGCCAGAACAACTTCGGGCCGCACAGTGCCAACAACGGAGGCAGTACGAACAGCACGAACACCGATGCGACGACGAGGCCGGCCGCGGCCAGCGCTCCCAAGCTGCGAGTGCTGGGGAGGATGGCCAGCAACAGAGTCAGCAGTGCGAGGACAACGGTGGCATTGCTGGCGAGGATGGCCGGGCCGGCGTTCCGGACGGCGTGGCGCAACGCGAGCCGGTGATCGGACTCGCGGCGGAGCTCCTCGCGGTAACGAGAGATCAGCAGCAGGGCGTAATTGGTGCCTGCGCCGAAGACGAGCACGCTGGTGATCCCCGAGGTCGAGCCGTCGAACGACAGCCCGGTCGCCTCGGCGAGGGCCGTGCCGACGGTGGAGGCGAACCGATCGGCGAAACCGATGACGGCAAGCGGAACCAACCACAGAATGGGCGATCGATAGGTGGCGATGAGGAGCACTGCCACCACGAGTGCGGTGACGGCGAGCAACGTGAAATTGGCCCCGGAGAACGAGTTGGCGATGTCTGCTCCGAATGCCGGCCCGCCGGTGACCTGGGCGTTGAGATCGGACGGTAGGCCGTCCGTCGCCGCGGATCGGAGGCTTGTGATCAGGTCGTTCAGGGTGAAGCCGGACAGTTCCGAGTTCACCTGAACGAACGCGATTGCGGCCTTCCCGTCCGGTGCGACGATCGGAGGCGGTCCAGGTTCGTCGGTCACCGACCGGTCGACGGTGAGCAGCCTGGCCTGCGCAGCAGCGGCTGCCTCGATATCGGCCTGGGGCAGGTCACCGCCATCGACGCGGCTCAGAACGAGGATCACCGGTGCGGTGTCGGAGTCCGGGAACTGAGAGAGCAGCTCGTCCACCTGGTAGGACTCGGCGGAGGTCGGCAAGGAGTTCGGCGACTGACCGGCAGAATCGTTGCTACCGACGAGCCCGATCACGGCAATCGAGAGAATCAGAATGGCGAGGGCGAGCGCCCACGATCGACGATGCGTCACGGCCGCGGCGATGCGGTCCCAGGCTGCGGTGGTCTCGGTACGGGTGCTGTCCACGAACAAACAATCTCATTTACTTAGATATTAAGCAACTGAATCTCTTGCGGGCAGTAGTCTGACCATGACCGCAGCGAAGGAGTTACCACCGCCATGACCGACCGAAACCACCTCGAATCCGCGATATCGGCGGACCTTCGGGCGCTGTCATCGGTGTCGGAACAGATCGGTCAGGTATTCGGTGCGTTGCACAGCTTGCGGCCCAACGACTTTCGCGCTCTGCTGCATGTGATGGTCGCCGACGTCGAGGGCGCGCCCCTCACCGCGGGTGAGCTCGGCACGATGCTCGGACTGTCGTCCGCGGCGATGACGTATCTGGTGGAGCGAATGATCGCGTCCGGTCATATTCGACGCGAATCCGACGCGTCGGACCGACGTAAAGTCATACTTCGCTACGACGAGCACGGTATGGAGGTTGCTCGCGGGTTCTTCGGACCACTGGGAGCGCGCACCAGCGCTGCGCTCGCGGACCTACCGGATTCGGATCTCGACGCTGCCCACCGAGTGTTCGAAGCGCTCATCGGAGCCATGCGCGAGCATCACGCCGACCTGGGAAACAGCACCCGCACGTAGCCCGCGTTCGCATCGGGATGTTCGAACCGCTGGTGGGGGCCCGCATTGTGCCAATGCTGGACTCCGAGCGTGCCGGTGCCGTAGGGTTGGCCGTGGTTGAGCTAACAGCCGGTCACGGGGAAACGCAGCGAAGTGTGCGCCCGGGTCAGGCGAAGAATTCTGCTCCCGTTGCGTAGATCGGTTTCCCCTTCAGTTCGACCGATCGATGGGATCTGCCATGAGTGTTGAATCACGAGGCAACAAAGTTCGAACCACTTCGGTGAGCGTCGCGGAGAAGTCCGTGTCCGTTGCAGCAACCGGAGCCATCTTCACCGCGCACGACGGCACCGACGGTTCACTCGTCGTCGCCGTCCACGGCGACATCGACATGCTCAGCGCGCCGATGTTCTCCGATTTCGTCTGCAGTCGCGTGTCCAGCAAACGGCATCTGACTCTCGACCTGTCCAATGTCGAGTTCTTCGGCATCGCCGGACTCTCCGTCTTCGATGCAGTTCGTGAATACACGGCTGGCATCGGTGCTTCGTGGTCGATCGTGGCAAGCCGATCGGTGACCCGCCTGCTGCAGGTTGCCGACCTCGAGTCGACGATTCCGACCTCCCGACCGACGACCGACCAATAGAACTGGCGGCGACATCGCCGCGACAAGAGGTGGGCAGCTCCTGCACAGGGGCTGCCCACTGTCGTTTGCCGTCCCCCCGCACAACGATCGGGCGGTCCCGCGAATCACTGGGACCGCCCGATCGTCGTGTGAATGCACAAGGTCTAGTCCTTGGTGCCTTCCGAGTCGCTGAAAAATGCCCAGTCGCCGTCGTGCTCGACTTCGAGGCGCCAGCCCAGCTCCTCGTTGTCGGCGCGGCTGTCCTTGAACCAGGCGTGCGCATCCTCGGAACTGGTGATGTCCTTGGTGGCGACGACGGTTCCGTGCGGGTCGATAACTCTGTAATTTGCCATGCGGTGAGGGTGCCCCGATGTTGCGCAACCTAACCCAGCCGCATCACCGGCACCGGCCGCTACGAAAAGCGGAAGCCCGTGCCGCGCACTCCGGATAGAGCTGGGCAGAAGCCGGGGCTGTGTCGGAGGGCAGGGCTGGGTAGTAAGGCCGGGTTGTGTTGGAGGCCGGGCTGTGTGGGACGGCTGGGCTGTATGGGAGGGCCGGGCTGTGTGGGAAGCGAGGCTGTGTTGAAGGCAGAGCTGTGCCGTGGTGGTGGTGTGGGTCGTCAGGCGGGTTGTCGTGGTTCTTCGTCGCCGGTGTCGCGGGTGTTGTCGCTGTGGTGGTCGGGTGGGTAGAGCACCTCTTCGGGGTGGTGGGCGTGGTTGATCAGCCCGCGGCGTGTGGGGTCCATTCCGGTGGGTGGGTGCCACAGGGTGCGGCCCGGATAGCGATGTCCTGCTGTGGTTTTGGTGGTTGCCCACTTTCCGGGTCCGGTGCCGACGAGTGCGTGGTGCATGTCGCAGGCGAAGGTGAGGGAGTCGATGTCGGTGGGTCCGCCCTCGACCCAGTCGTCGAGGTGATGTGACTAGCACCAGGTCGCGGGGCGGGTGCAGGAGGGGAAGCTGCAGCCGCGGTCGCGGGCGATGAGGACGATGCGTTGGTCGGCGGAGGCGATGCGTTTGGATCGGCCGAGGTAGAGGGCT
>NZ_NOYS01000027.1:0-19144 GCF_002258475.1 Rhodococcus sp. 06-1460-1B | reverse complement strand
CCTCTCGGTTGTCGGTGCAGTTGTGGTAACCACACCGATACCGGAGGTCCTCACCTATCTGTCGCTGCCACGCCGTCCACAACGTCCCTGCTCATTACAACTAGCCGAACACCGGGAACCTGCGCTTGCTGGCGAGCTCGTCCATGCCGGCCTGAATACTGGCGCGGACCTCGTCGTATTTCGCGTCGACGTAGGCCTCGTCGTCACAGCGCGACGGATCGTGGTCGAGCTCGACCGGAGGCATGAACCGGGTTCGGATCTTGGCGGGCAACGGAATCTGCGGCAGCGCGGCAGGCGCGATGATCCACGGCAGCGAGATGGCGATGGGAAAGACCTTCAGGCGCGCAAACCTGTCCAGTCCGAGCGCTTTTGCGAGCTTGTCGCCTCGAATGAGCACCGGCATGGCGTCGGCCCCGCCCACGGTCGCCACCGGCACGATGGGCACACCCATCCGGATCGCAAGCTTGACGAAACCGGTTCGACCACCGAGTGTCGCCTCGTCACGCTTGCTCCACGGCCGCAGCGAATCGACCTCACCACCGGGCCACACGATCACATCTCGGCCCTCGGCCAACGCGGTCGACATCGAGTCCGGAGCCGCAGGCAACACACCCATGGATCGAAAGACCTTGCCGATCAACGGAAATGCCATCAGCGCGTCGTGCGCAGTGCCGTGCAGGATTCGCTTGTCGCCGAAATGCCGCCACCACTGCGCACCCACCGTCCACGCGTCCCACACGAACGGCGCACCCGAATGCACTCCGACGACAAGAACCGGCGACTCGGGAATCGTCTCCCACCCGTCGATCTCCATCCGGAAGTAGCGATCCATCACCCCGTTCCAGAGCTTCTGCTGACGGTCCATCGCCACGGTGTTCTGATCGTCGAGATCCCAATTTCCTGCACGGTCGGCGACCACGGACCCGAGGCCCCCCGACGCCTTCTCGCGTCGCTCCTTCATCTTCAGCCGAGCCGCTGCGGCATAGCGCTGCGCTTGCTCGCGTAGAGCGTCCTTCGAAGGCTTGTCGGAGCTGTCCCCACCCACTACGTGATCCCCATCACTCATACCCGCACGGTACTCCACCACGAACTCCAGGTCCGACGACCGTGCTCGGTATCCCCGCGCGGGCACCGAGCTGTCCGTTATGGTCGAATCTCCAGCCGAGTGAACGAGGTACACAGATGGATCCGATCGAACCGGCGTACGGGACGACTCCCCTACTCCTGATCGCCGCAGCAGCCGTCGCAGTTCTGCTGTTCCTGATCATGAAGGTGAAACTGCACGCCTTCGTCTCGCTGGTTCTGGTCAGCGCCGTCACCGCCGTCGCAGCGGGCATTCCACTGGCAGACGTGCCGTCGGCATTGCTCTCGGGCTTCAGTTCCACCCTCGGTTCGGTCGCTCTACTCGTCGCCCTGGGTGTGATGGTCGGCCGACTACTCGAAATCACCGGTGGCGCTCAAGTATTGGCCGATACCCTGATCAACCGATTCGGAGCCAAGCGCGCACCGCTCGCCCTCGGTGTCGCCGCGCTGATCTTCGGCTTCCCCATCTTCTTCGACGCCGGACTCGTCGTCTTCCTACCGATCATCTTCACAGTCGCCAAACGCTTCGGTGGATCGGTGCTGCTGTACGCACTGCCGACCGCAGGCGCGTTCGCCGCGATGCACGCCATCGTTCCCCCGCACCCCGGCCCCGTCGCCGCCACGGAACTCCTCGGCGGAGATATCGGTTCGGTGCTTCTCGTCGGAGTTCCCGTCGCCGTCGTCTCCTGGTTTGTCGGCTCCTACCTGGTCGGTACCCAGCTCGGCAAACGATTCGTCACCGCGCCTGCCGACCTCTTCGCAGCCGGGTCGCAGAACTCCGAAGAACACGACAAGGAGATGGCCGCACTCCGCGACCCCGCCCCCAAGTTCGCTGCGGTGCTGCTCATCCTGCTGACGCCGTTGGTCCTCATCTCGCTCAACACCGTCGTCAACACGCTGACCACCTCGGGTGTGCTGACCGGAGACGAAACCTGGGCAGCGGCCCTGACTCTCATCGGTCAAACGCCCATCGCGCTGCTCATCACCTTGCTGTTGGCCCTGTTCATCCTCGCGCCCGGACGCTTCCCTGTCGCCGACGGCGCCAAGTACATGGACCAGGCCCTCGGTCCGATCTGCTCGATCATCCTGATCACCGGTGCCGGCGGCATGTTCGGCGGAGTACTTCGGGCCAGTGGAATCGGCCAGTCTCTGACCGCCTCGTTGTCCGATCTCGGACTACCGATCCTGTTGCAGGCCTTCCTGATCGCCACCGCGCTACGCGTCGCGCAGGGTTCGGCCACCGTCGCCCTCACCACCACCGCCGGGCTGATCTCGGTCCAGGTCGCCGAGCTCGATCTGAGCAATTTCAAGATCGCGCTGTTGGTGTTCGCACTGGCCGCCGGAGCCACCGTCCTCTCCCACGTCAACGACTCCGGCTTCTGGCTCGTCAGCCGCTTCTTCGGCATGGACGAGAAGACCACCCTCAAGACCTGGACGGTCATGGAAACGACACTGGGACTGGCCATCTTTGCCGTCGCATCACTGCTGTGGGTGGTGTTCTAGCGCTTCATCCAAGCCGCCGTCACTGCACCGGAACGAGGATTCTCCACGCCCCCAGTGCGAGTGCGCCGACGGTGACGACGAGGAACAGTCCGACCCAGACGATGCCGGGCAGGAATGTGAGCCGAGCCAGTTGATCGGCGTCGGAGTCCTGCGCCCGTCCGGCACTTCGGGATTTCTGCAGTTCGAGAACGGGGCGCGGACCGGCGATCAGCAGGAAGAACGTGATGAAGTACGCCGCAGCGACCTGCTGTTCCCCGGTACCCCACCAGGACACGACGAACAGCAGTCCACCGACGGTGACGAGAGACAGCAGTCCGTAGATGTTGCGAATCATCAACAGCATCAACGCAATCGAGATGATACCGATCCACAACACCGCCGACGCTCGCTGTGTACCCAGTACCAGAGCGGCTCCGAGTCCGAGAAGCGACGGCCCGACGTAGCCCGCGAAAGTCATGGCGATGACCCCGAGCCCGGTGGGTTTGCCCTTGGAGATCGCGACGCCGGACGTATCCGAATGCAGCCGAAGACCCATCAACTGACGCCCGGTGATCAACGCGACGAACAGGTGCGCACCCTCGTGCGCGATGGTCACCACGTTGCGTGCAATCCGCCAGGTCTGCGGCAACACGACGATGACGAGCGCCGCCAGGGCAGCCACTTGGACGATCCACACGGGTGGATCAGGACTCACCGCGGAAATGCGGTCCCAGAATTCGTTCACACCACAGTATGCGGCTTCGCCGCAGTGGTGCGGTTATATGCCGCTGGGGGCACATGGGAGTGGAGCCTGCGGAACGACCCGCAGGCCTTGTCGCACCACTGCCGCAGGCACCTCAGGACGCGCGCGCCTCGGCTTTGGCGCGTTCGCGGGCCAGCGAGCGATCTCGCATCTCCTCGAACTTGGTTGCCTGGCGCTCGAGGTCTTCGAGGAACGCGGCGAGTTCTTCGCGCTTGTTCTCACCGCGGGCGGTGAAGTCGTTGCGCTCGAACACTTGCCACTTGCGCAGCACGGGCCAGACGACGTCTTCGAGGTGCTGACGCAGGTCGTAGATGCCGTGCTTGGCCATCAACACACCGTTGCGGCGGAAGTTCGGCATGCCGGCACCGGGCATGACGAAGTTCGTCACGATGTCCGAGACGGCCTGCAACGTCTGATCCGGCGAGATGTCCATCGCTGCGCCGGTGATGTTGCGATAGAAGATCATGTGCAGGTTCTCGTCGGCGGCAATGCGCTGGAGCATGCGGTCGGCGATCGGGTCGTCACAGACCTTGCCGGTGTTGCGGTGCGAGACACGGGTCGCGAGTTCCTGGAACGTCACGTACGCCACCGAGTGCAACAGACCGACCCCTGCGCCGGCGGGCGACGCGTAGCCGTTGGTCATGTGGATCATGCGGGCTTCTTCGAGGGCGACGGGATCGACGCCGCGGGTGACGACCAGGTAGTCGCGCATGACGATGCCGTGACGGTTCTCTTCGGCAGTCCAGCGGCCGACCCACGTTCCCCAGGCACCGTCCTGGGAGAAGTTCTCGGCGATCTCACGGTGGTAGGACGGCAGATTGTCCTCGGTGAGCAGGTTGGTGATCATCGCGGCCTGCGCGACGTCGGAGAGCTTGGACTGCTCCGGGTCGTAGTCCGTACCGCCGAGAGCGGCGAAGTTACGGCCTTCGTCCCACGGCACGTAGTCGTGGGGATGCCATTCGCGCGCCATCGAAATATGACGGTTCACGTTGTCCTCGGCAGTGGGCACCAGCTCCTGCAGAAGCTCGAGCTGTGTCAGATCCCTGGCCATTCGACATGCCTCCTCGCATTGACGTCAGCTCACGAGCCTAGGTCGATACGGGCGACTATCACGAAGCCTCGCCGAAACTCTGTTACAGGTAGCAACCGATCTTCGAGACCGGTCGTGCTCTGTCACAGCATCACGAGTGGGCCGCTTCCATCCCGGGGAGGCTCGGCGAGCGGAACACCCATCCGCGAAGGGCGAGGAATCGAGCGGCACCGACCAGACCGCTGACGGCGATCACAGCCAGAACTTGAACGTACGTGGCGGCGGCGGGAACGAGGAGGTGGACTGCGGCCAGCGCGGCGGTACTCAGACCCAGCCCGATCAGGGCGAGTCCTCCCGCTTCCCACTGGGTCTGGAACCAGCCGACGCGGTCGGCGGCGTGGAAGGTGTGACGACGGTGCAACTCGTTGGCAAGAACGGTGCTCGCCGACGCTCCCGCCAGATTGGCGGGGAAAGATCCGAACGACGCGAGAGCGACGAACAGCAGTGCGTAGACGCCGTTGCTCGATAGCCCGACTATCACGAAACGAGCGAACTGGGCCGGCACAGTCTCACCGAACAGGCGTGCCCTGCAGTCGGGCTCCGTAGGCGCTGACAGTGCTGTGCTCACGAGGTCTCCAGTTGTAGAACCGGAAGCGTCGACCGACGCTTCGAATCGATACAACTCCGCGTCTGCGCGAATCGGTGCCAGAGGTGACCGAGGTCTCAGACCTTCGAGGAACTTTCTTCCCGTTCACGCTTCTTGCGACCAAGGTCGATGTTCAGCTTGTCGGGCTTGATCGACGCGACGAACAACACCGCGACGAGCACGACCACCACGACGATGGTGATGACTACCACCGCGATGCCGAAAATTGCCAAAATACCGTTCATGTCCTGCCTCCCGTGTCAGGCAATACGGTACTTGTCGTAGACGGGCCGGTCCACGCCCGCCCCTACAGCCCGTTTCCCGGCCGTCAGCTGACCAACCGTTCGACCGCGCGCATCGGCAGAGACAGCCAGGTCGGTCGATTGCGCGCTTCGTACAGAACCTCGTAGACCGCTTTGTCCAGTTCGTACGCGCGCAGCAGATCGGCTTCGTCGCGAGGATCGTGGCCGGCCACCGACGCGTACCCGTCGAAGAAGGCCGTGATGCTCCGCGCAGCCCACTGCTCGGCGCGTTCCCGTAGAGCCGGGTCCTCCGGCAGGTCGACGAGGAGGTGGTTGGCGGCATAGTCGAACGACCGCAGCATTCCCGCGACGTCGCGCAAAGCACTGTCCATTTGTCTGCGCTCGTCCAGCGTCTTGGCCGGCTCTCCCTCGAAATCGATGAGCAGCCACCGTTCGGGGGTCCCCAATACCTGCCCCAGATGCAGATCGCCGTGAATGCGTTGGACGGTGGTACTGCTCGACGCCTCGGCCCGTGAGATCAGGGCCGTCGCGGCGGGGATGTACTGGGCGATCTCCGGAACCACTCGCGCTACTCCGGAGATGCGCTCGAGGATTTCTTCGACGGCCGTCGATTCCACGGAACGTTCGGCGGTACCCAAAACCGAAGCGAGGTCGTGGTGTACCTGCGCGACGGCAGCGCCGAGTCGATACGCGTGGGGAGCGAAATCGGCGGACAAATCCTCGATCGGTGTGTCGGGGGAATCGAACACCTCGCGCACGCTGGCCAGCGCAGTGGTCCATCCCTCGGCAGAATTCGCGGCGAAGTCCTGGATCATCCCCAGCGTGGTCGTCTCACCGCCGACCTGCGCTTCGAGCCACCCTCGCAGCGGTGCCACATTGACGCTGCCGGCCTCGGCCAGCGCGCGGTGCAACTCGACGTCCGGACTGATTCCGGGCGGTACCTGACGAAACAGCTTGAGCAGCAGCAGATCACCGAGGATCACCGACGTGTTGGACTGCTCTGCACCCAGAACCCGACCGCGCATGCCCTGCGGCACGCTCGAACCGTCGACGACCATGAATTCGATACTGCCCGTGGGGTTCTCATCGGAGAACGCGTCACCGTACAGGGCGATGATTTCGGGGTCACGTAACCCGTCGAACACAGCCACCTCACCGGGCACCGGCAACAGCCACGGGCGTAGTTCCTCGGGTACCTCGGTGCGGAAACCGAGGGGCACCTGATAGGTCTGGGTCACCGACGTGCCGTCTTGGACGAGGTCCACCTCGACGAGCAGGTGCTCGGCGGCGAAATGCGGCTCGTCGTGCAGTACGTCGCGAGCGACGATCCGTACGGCACCCACCGTCGAACCCTTTGCGCCGAACCATCGTTGACCTGGCAACCACGACACCAGTGCGTCCTCGAGCAGGTGTCGAACAGCGTGTGCCGCGCTCGAGCTGGAACCGACCATGAGTATCTCTCGCCGCCTTCGGGGAGTTGCAGAGCGTGTGACCGTACCGTGTCCGAACCTACCCACTCGGGGCCGCCGTCACACCCCGGCGGCAAAGACACCCGAACGTTATGCAGGTCGTACGCCGGTGCATCGACATGCTCGTACTGTGGGGACATGTCCGCTCCACTGACCGCCCACATCGACGTGCATCGTGCCGGTGATCGACTGAAAACCCGTGTGTCCTGGCTCGACTCGAAGCACTCGTTCTCTTTCGGTCAGCACTACGACCCCGAGAACACCCACCACGGCCTGTTGTTGGTGAACAACGACGACATCGTCACCGCCGGGCAGGGATTCGAGACGCATCCGCACCGCGACACGGAAATCATCACGTGGGTGGTGCAGGGCTCTCTGGTGCATCAGGATTCGATCGGGCACTCCGGCATCATCTATCCCGGACTGGCGCAACGGATGAGTGCGGGCAAAGGCATCATGCACTCGGAGAAGAACGACTCCTGGAGTATCGACGGCAATCGGCACACCGAACCCGTCCGCTTCGTACAGATGTGGGTGATGCCCGACAGCCCCGGCACCGCACCGGGCTACGAGCAACTCGAGATCGACGACGAACTGCTGCGCGGCGGACTCGTCACCGTCGCGTCGGGAATGAACCGACACCGTGGTCAGGCGGCCATCGGCATCGGCCAGAAATCGGCCGCGTTGCACGCTGCGCGACTGACACCGGATTCGACCGTGACCGTTCCCGACGCACCGTTCGTGCACGTGTTCGTGGTCCGCGGCACCGTCTCGATGGAGGGTGTCGGAGAACTGTACGAGGGTGACGCGGTACGCATGAGTTCCACTGGCGGACAGCGAATTACAGCCTCGGAACCAGCCGAGATCCTGATCTGGGAGATGCACTCGCGACTGGGCGGCTGACAGGAACGCTCGATGACAAGTTGATCACGGGGGCACGTGGCGTCTGCGCGCACGACTGAGATCTGCATACACTCCGAGCGTTCACGATCGCCGATCTCGGAGGTATCAGACGTGTCGAATGACTATCCCCCGCCCGGAAACTACCCTTCACCCGGCGAGTACCCCCAGCAGGGCGGATATCAGCAGGGTGGATACGAGCAACAGCCGGTAGCGCCGAAGAACACCATCGGCACAGTGGCTCTGGTTCTCGCGATTCTCGGTGTGCTGTTCTCCTGGACCATCGTCGGCGGCATTGTTCTCGGCCTGATCGCGATCGTCCTCGGCTTCATCGGTCGGTCGAGGTACAAGAAGCGCGTCGCCACCAACGGCACCGTGTCTCTCATCGCGATCATTCTCGGTTTCGTGGCGGCGGCTTTGTCGATCGTTCTCGTCGTCGTCGGCGTCGGCCTGTTCAATGCAGTCGGTGGACAGGACTTCACCGACTGCATGACCAACGCAGGCAGCGATACTGCAGCGCAACAGCAATGCGCCGACGAATTCCAGCAGAACGTCGAGAACCAGTACGGCGACTCGACACCGAACTGAGTCGCGGCCGATTCACTCAGCCGCGGACGTCCCGTCGGCGCAGCGCGATGCTTCCGGCACCGCCTGCGGCGGCGGCGACAGCGACGAGCCACAGCGAGGGCATTACCGAGAATTCTCCACCCGGCAGCTTGGGCAGGTGGGTGAACGGCGAGATGTCCTGTGACCACTGGGGCAGCCCGACCACCGCCCCGATCTGCCCCAGGGCAACGAAGCCGCCGAGGACCGCCCACAGGACGGTCGCGAATCGAGGGACAGCGCCGAACAATGCCACGCCGATGGCCGTCACCACCCACACGGCCGGGAGCTGAGCCAGTGCGCCGACCACGACGGACGGCAGTTCGCCCGAAATATTGCCGGTAGCCGGCCCATACGTCAGCCCGATGGTGACGCCGACGACCAGCAGTAGCCACACCGGGCCGAGCACGGCGAAGAGCAGATACCCTGCTGCCCACCGACGGCGCGAGATACCGGTGGCCAGCACGATCTCGGCCAGACCCGACTCTTCCTCGCTGTGCAGACGTAGCACGGCCGACGCGGAATAGGCCGCCACCATGATGCCGACCATGCTCAGCACGACGGCGATGAACGACTGTTCGATCGTGGTGCCGCCGAACTTGCCCAGTGCGTCGCTGATGGCGGCGCTGCTGCCGAGTTGATCGCCGATGCCGTCCGTGGACGATCCGATCGCGATACCGAACAGGGCGAGGCCGACGGTCCAGACGACGGTGGTTCCGCGCGAGAGTCGCCACGCGAGGGCGACGGGACCGGACAGCGACGGAACGGCAGCCACCCGGCCGCGGCGTTCGGCCCGCAGACCACTGCCGAGATCGCGTCGATTCGCTGCCACGAACGCTGCGGCGACGAACGCCGTAGCGGTCGCCAGCGACAGCAACAGCGGCCACCACCGTTCGTCGGCGAACGGTCGCACCTGCGCCGACCACCCGATCGGCGAGAACCACGACAGGGTTCCCGAACCGATGTCGCCGATCGCTCTGAGAACGAACGCTGCGGCCAACACGCCGAGGGCATAGCCGCGAGCCGCGCGAGCCCCGGACGCCACCTGTGCCGCCAGCCCCGCGCAGCCGACGAACACCGCACCGACGACGACGATCGAGGCACCGAACGCGACGCTCCCGGCCACCGGCAGACCGAACGCCCACAGCGAGACGAACGACAGCATTCCCGTCGCCACCACACCGCCGCCCGCCAGCAGCACGGCCGCTGTCAGTCCTGCGAATCTGCCCACTGCAGTCGACCCGACCAGTTCGACACGGCCCGCGTCCTCCTCACCGCGGGTATGCCGAACGACGGTGAGGATCGCCGCCAACGGAACGAGGGTCAGCATCAGTCCAGCGCGCCACGACACCAGGGCACCGAGGTCGCTACCGAAGATCGGCCCTACGAGAACCGCTTGCGCCGGCACTGCCTCGGTGCCGAGATAGAACGCTCGACGGTCTGCCGCCGTCGGATACAGCCCCTCGAAGCTGACCGCGTACAGCAGCGGGAGCGCTCCGAGCAGAACGACCCAGATCGGCAACACGAGTCGGTCGCGGCGTAGATACAACCGCAGCAATGCCACTGTGCCGCTCAGGCTGTTCATGCGTAGTACCTCAGGAACAGCTCTTCGAGAGTCGGCGCGGAGCTGATCATGCTCTGCACGCCTGCGTCGGCCAGGACGTGCATCACCGCAGCGAGCGCCTCGTTCTCCACCGTGCAGGTAATCGTGGACCCGTCCACGGTCACCCCGCTGACCCCGGTGAGCCTGTCGAGATCGCCGGGTACTCGATCCACAGTGAGGGTCATCGTCGTGCGGGTGAGGTGCCGCATCGACGCCAGGGTCCCGGTGTCCACCGTGCGCCCGTCCCGGACGATGGTGACCGAACTGCACAACGCATCCACCTCGGACAGGATGTGCGAGGACAGCAGCACCGTGACTCCGCGTCGCGCAGCATCTTTCACGCATTCGGCGAACTGCTGCTCCATCAGGGGATCGAGACCGGAAGTGGGCTCGTCGAGGAGCAGCAGCTCCACGTTCGATGCCAGGGCCGAGATCAGAGCGACCTTCTGGCGGTTGCCTTTCGAATAGGTGCGACTCCGCTTGCCTGGGTCGAGGGAGAACCGTTCGATCAGCTCCGCCCGGCGGTCGGAGTCGATACCGCCGCGCATCCTGGCGAGCAGATCGATCACCTCCCCGCCGGTCAACGAGGGCCACAGCGTCACATCTCCGGGAACGTAGGCCAGCCGTCGACGCAGTGCGACGCCGTCTGCCCACGGATCACCGCCGAGCAACCGGACCGTCCCCGACGTCGCGCGCACGAGACCGAGCAGGACGCGGATCGTGGTGGATTTACCCGACCCGTTGGGGCCGAGAAAGCCGTGCACATCACCGGTCTCGACGTGCAGGTTCAGGCCGTCGAGGGCCCGGACCGAACCGAACGTCTTCACCAGATCGTCGACTGCGATGGCGTCGGTCATTGCTCGGCCTCCAGATAGGTGTCCAAGATTCGGGAATCGGTGAACAATCCGTCGGTGTACAGCTCGAGTGCCGGCAGCATGACCTCGTCGCCGAGCGCGCTCAGAGCCGCACGGAAATCGACGTCCGGGCCGGCCATCTGCACGTACAACAGCAGACCGCCCACGTTCTGGCGCGTCAGGAACCGGGCGCGCGCCGCGGGGTCGCGGCTGGGTGTGAATCGGCCGTCGCGTACTCCGTCGTCGAGGTACCGGACCGCGTCGTCGACCATGTGCTCGAACAACTCTCGGGCCAGCGTTCCGCCCGAGGAGAAGCTCCGCACGATGTAGGCGACGAGCGGTGCGTACTCGTCGATGCGAGCAAGCTGTTCCATCACCCCGGTAGGACCGGCCGAGGCGGCCTTCGATTCGCGGATCGTTTGCAGGACGTACTCGTCGCACGCCGCGCGAAGTCCGTCCTTGGACCCGAAGTGGTGGTTGAGCAGCCCGGGTGAGACGCCGGCGGCGCTGGCAATGGACCGCACACCGGCGGTGAAACCCTGCACGCCGAAGACGTCGATCGCGGTGTCGCGGATCCGCGCGCGGGTGGTCAGATCCTCCGATGCTGAACGCATGTACAGCACGTTAAACACCCGTTCAATCGAGCGCAAGAGTGTAAAGATGGATACATGACTTCAGTAGTGAACTCGGGCATCGATCTCAGCTACCAGGACGAGAACACACGCGCGCAGGACGACCTCTTCGTGCACGTCAACGGCAAATGGCTGGAGGACTACAGCATTCCCGCCGACCGCGCCGTCGACGGTGCGTTCCGGACGTTGTACGACCGCGCCGAGGTCGACGTACAGACCATCATCGAAGAATCGGCGGCCGCGAATCCGCCCGCCGGTAGCGACGCACAGAAGATCGGCGACCTGTTCTCGAGCTTCATGGACGCCGACCGGGCCGAACAGCTCGGCACCACCCCGATCGCCGACGAGCTCGCCGCCGTTGCCGATGCGACCGACTTGGTCACGCTCGCAGGCGTTCTCGGCTCTCTGCAACGCACCGGAGTCGGCGGCGGTATCGCTCACTACGTCGACACCGACGCCAAGCGATCCGACCGCTACCTGGTGCACTTCAGCCAGTCCGGAATCGGCCTGCCCGACGAGTCGTACTACCGCCAGGACGAATACGCCGACATCCGCGCGAGCTACATCGCGCACATCGCGAAGATGTTCGCGCTCAGCGGCGTCGAGTACGACGCGCAGACGGTGTTCGACCTCGAGCGCAAGATCGCCGCGGGCCACTGGGACGTCGTCGCCCGACGTGACGCAGAGAAGAGCTACAACCTCGTCCAGTTCGACACTCTGGTGCAGAACGAGCCCGGATTCAATTGGACCGCATGGATTTCCGGCCTCGGCGGCACCACCGAACAGTTCGCCGAGATCGTCGTTCGCCAGCCACCGTTCGTCACCACGTTCGTGTCCCTGTGGACGTCGGAGGACATCGAGACGTGGAAGGCGTGGCTCGCGTGGCGCGTCGTACATGCCCGGGCTCCGTTCCTGACCAGCGCACTCGTCGACGAGAACTTCGCGTTCTACGGAACGACTCTGACCGGAACGGAAGAGAACCGCGAGCGCTGGAAGCGCGGCGTCTCGCTGGTACAGGACGTCCTCGGCGAGGCCGTCGGCAAGCTCTACGTCGAACGCCACTTCCCGGCGGACTCGAAGGCACGCATGCAGGTGCTCGTCGACAACCTCACCGAGGCCTACCGACGCAACATCTCCGAGCTCGAATGGATGAGCCCGGAGACGCGCCGCAAAGCCTTGGACAAGCTGGACAAGTTCACTCCCAAGATCGGCTACCCCGACCGCTGGCGCGACTACTCGAGCGTCGACATCACCGCCGACGATCTGCTCGGCAACTACCGCCGCGGCTACGAAGCCGACTATCAGCGTGATCTCGACAAGCTCGGCGGACCGGTCGATCGCGACGAATGGTTCATGACGCCGCAGACCGTCAACGCCTACTACAACCCCGGGATGAACGAAATCGTCTTTCCCGCAGCCATTCTGCAGCCGCCGTTCTTCGACGCCGAGGCCGACGACGCAGCCAACTACGGCGGAATCGGAGCCGTCATCGGGCACGAGATCGGGCACGGATTCGACGACCAGGGTGCCAAATACGACGGCGACGGCAACATGGTGGATTGGTGGACCGACAGCGACCGCACCGAATTCGGTAAGCGCACCACAGCCCTGATCGAGCAGTACAACGAATTCGAGCCGAAGGCACTGCCCGGCCACAAGGTCAACGGCGAATTCACCATCGGTGAGAACATCGGCGATCTGGGTGGCCTGTCCATCGCCGTCGCCGCCTACGAGATCTCGCTCGAGGGCAAGGACGCACCGGTGCTCGACGGCCTGACCGGGTTGCAGCGCGTGTTCTTCGGCTGGTCGCAGGTATGGCGCACCAAGGCACGAGACGCCGAAGCGATCCGTCGTCTCGCCGTCGATCCGCACTCGCCGCCGGAGTTCCGGTGCAACGGAGTCGTGCGCAATCTGGACAGTTTTCACGAAGCGTTCGACGTTCAGCCCGGTGATGCGCTGTACTTGGACCCGGGGAAGCGCGTCAAGATCTGGTAGCACGTGAGTGGAACTTCGTAGTCTGCTACGAGAAACCACTCACATAGGGCGGGACAACGGGGAGGACAGTCGGATGAGGGAATTCGTACGGTGGATCGCGGCGCACGGGGTCATCAGGTTCGGGGCCAAGCGTGCCGCGGCCGCCGGTGACCGGCAGGCCATGCTGGTCGCCGATCCGGCGACGCGGGCAAATCCGACGCCGGTGTACGAGGAACTGCGGGCGACGGCACCGCTGGTGAAGACCCGAATCTCCAACATCACCGTGCATCACCGGGTGGCGTTCGCGCTGCTGCGCTCCGACGATTTTCGGGTCACCCAACTGGGCGGCACGCTGCCTGCACCGCTGAAGTGGGTGGAACGCCACACCCGTTCCGGTGCCCTGCATCCGATCCTTCCGCCGTCCCTGCTGTCGGTCGAGCCGCCCGATCACACCCGCTACCGCAAGCTGGTGTCCTCGGTCTTCACCGCCCGGGCGGTAGCGCAGATGCGAGATCAGGTGCAGGAAACCGCGGACGCGCTACTCGACGAACTGACCGACGGCAGCCCTGTCGTCGACATCGTCGACCGATACTGCGCTCGCCTTCCCGTCGCAGTCATCGGCCGCATCCTCGGCGTTCCGGAGAAGGACAATCAGCGCGTCCTCGAATTCGGCGAAATGGCGGCACCCAGCCTCGACATCGGTATCTCGTGGAGCCAGTTCAAGCAGGTGGAGCATGGCCTCATCGGTTTCGACGCGTGGCTCTCGCAGCACATCGCCGAACTGCGCCGCAACCCCGGCGACGACCTGATGAGCCAACTGATCGCCGCCGAGGACGAGGGCATCGGCCTGAACGACGAAGAGCTCAGGGCCACAGCAGGATTGGTGTTGGCGGCCGGGTTCGAGACAACCGTCAATCTGCTCGGCAGCGGCATCCAACTCCTGCTCGATCATCCGGATCAACTGGCTGTGCTGCAACAGGATCCATCGCACTGGCCCACCGCGATCGACGAGATGTTGCGGATGGAATCTCCCGTTCAGCTGACTGCTCGGGCGGCCAAGCACGACGTCGTCGTGGAGGGTGTGCCGATCACGAAGGACTCACTGGTCGTCCTCGTGCTGGCCGGTGCCAACCGCGATCCGCTGGTATTCGAGGACCCCGACCGGTTCGACGTCACCCGCGACAACGCGGGTAAGCACCTGTCGTTCTCCGGCGGACGCCACTACTGCCTGGGCGCAGCGCTGGCGAAGGCAGAGTCGGAGGTGGGTCTGAAGACGTTGTTCGACAGGTTCCCCCACCTGCGTTCGGCAGGCGAGGGAACCCGTCGCGACACGCGCGTATTGCACGGGTGGGCAACACTTCCGGTGGATCTGGGCGAACCCGTCAGGACAACCGCAGGCCGGTAGCGGAGTCGAAGAAGAACAGTTCGTCGAGCACCGGCTTCAACCGGACGGTCTCGGCGAGGGCGACCGACAGCTTACGATCCACCCTCACCGAGATCCGTCCCGAGGGCGTCGTCCACTGACCGTCGGCGTTGGGTGCCGAGGCGTACACGAACGACTCCGCACCCAATTCCTCGATCAATTCGACGGTGAGCCGGAGTCCACCCGCATGTTCGCCGACGAGCTCCCACGATTCCGGCCGAACCCCGACGACGACGCGGTGGCCCGCCGACGTCGGAACGGGAATCCGAAGGTCGCCGAGTACTGCTGCACCCTCCTGTACCGGAGCGTCGACGAGGTTCATGCCGGGAGACCCGATGAACCCGGCGACGAAGGTGTTGACGGGGTTGTCGTACAGCTCCCGCGGTGCGGCGATCTGTTGTAACTTGCCGTCCCGCAACACCGCAACCCGGTCACCCATTGTCATCGCCTCGACCTGATCATGGGTGACGTACACGGTGGTGGTACCCAATCGCTTCTGCAGTCCGGCGATCTGGGCCCTCGTCGACACTCGCAATTTGGCGTCGAGGTTGGACAGCGGCTCGTCCATGCAGAACACCTTGGGTTGACGAACGATGGCTCGCCCCATGGCCACTCGCTGCCGCTGCCCACCGGAGAGCTTGCCGGGCTTGCGATCCAGCAGCGGCTCGAGTTCGAGCATCCTCGCGGCGTCCAGTACGCGAGCCGCTGTGTCGGCCTTGCTCATTCCCGCGTTTCGCAGTGCGAAGCCCATGTTGTCGCCGACGGTCATGTTGGGGTACAGCGCGTAGTTCTGGAACACCATCGCGACGTCCCTCGCCCGTGGGGCGAGCGAGGTGACGTCCACTCCGCCGATGTCGATGTGGCCGCTCTCGACGGATTCGAGGCCGGCCAGCATCCGCAGACTCGTCGACTTTCCACATCCGGACGGTCCCACCAGCACGATGAACTCGCCGTCCGCTATGTCGAGTTCGAGCGTGTCGACGGCGAGAGAGTCCGCGCCCGGGTACCTGTGCGAGACACCCGCATAGTGAACGGTCGCCATTACTTCGGCAGCTTCGGGGTGATCTGGCGGTCGATGATCTGTTGCAATTGATCCGAGACGGACGCGAATGTCGTTGCGACGTCTGCATTCTGCAGAGCGATCTGCTCGAGACCGCTACCGATGATCTTGTCGCCGCCGGGCACGAACACGCGGGCAGCGTCCTGGGAGCGGGTACGCGCCAACTGGTCGACGGCTGTCTTCGCGTTCGGGTTGGCCTCGAGGAACGCGATTTCCGACGGGTCCTGCTGCGCCGACTTGCGGACCGGCATGTACCCGGTGTTCTGCGAGAAGTACGCAGTGTTGGCACCGTTGGTCACGAAATCGATGAACTTGAGTGCGTTCACCTTGCGCTCGTCGGAGATCTTGGCCGGGATGGCCAGACCCGCGCCGCCGGTGGGGCATCCGGGCGCGCCGTCGGTGGCCGGCAGGAAGGCCGTACCGAACTCGAATGCGGCACCCTTGGTGATGGTGGACAGGTCTCCGGTGGAGGCGATCGTGGATGCGAGGATGCCCGCGGCGAAGTCGTTGGCGATGTCGTTGGAGACCGCCGCGTACTTCTTGGTGTGGATCATGTCCTGCAGGAACTTGCCTGCCGCAATGGTATTGGGGTCGTCGAACTTCAGCTCGAACTGATCGGAGTACGATCCGCCGAACGTCCAGATCGGTCCCTCGAACGTCCACCCGAGATAGTCGACGGCGTTGCCCCAGCCGTGGGCGAGCTTGCCGTTTCCGACGACGGCCTGGATGCGCGGGCCCCACTCGTCGAATTCCTGCCACGTGGCCGGTCCGCGATCGGGCAGGCCGGCTGCCGACCAGACGGCCTTGTTGTAGTAGAACAGCGGAGTGGAGCGAGCGTACGGCAGAGCCCAGTGGCTCCCGTTCCAGTTGTAATCGGCAAGAAGCGAATCCACGTAATCGGACTGGTCGACCCCGGCCGCAGAGAAGTGCTTGTCGAGGGGCTCGATCGCCCCGGTCAGTGCGTAATTGAACCACCAGACATCCGAGAGTACGACGACGTCGGGCACATCGTTGCCCGAGAGCGCCGCGTTGAACTTCTGCGACACCTCCTCGTAGTTCTTGCCGCCGTCGATGAGATTGACCGTCAGACCGGGGTTCTGCGCCTGGAACCGCGAAATCAGCTCCTTCTCGAACTCCTGGGACTTGCCCGGGTGGTTCGACCAGAAGTTGATGGTGTTCGCATCGCCTTCGACACCGCCGCCGCCGGACGAGCCCGATCCGGGACCGCTGCACGCTGCGAGGGCTGCGGCGGCCGCAGCCGCACCGGTGAGCGTGAGGAAGCCACGCCGATTGATGATGTGTGCCATGGTGTTCGACTCCTGATAGTGAGGTGGATCAGCCCTTGACCGCACCGGAGGTGAGGCCCTTGATCATGTGGCGCTGCAGGACGAGGAAGACGAGAAGAATCGGCAGAATGGTGAGCACTGTCGCGGCCATGACCGCTCCCCAGTTGGTGTAGCCCTCGCTGTTCTGGAGCAGCGTCAGGCCGACCGGGAGCGGAGCAACCGACGAGTCGTCGGACATCAGGAACGGCCAGAGGTATTCGTTCCATTCGGTGACGATGGTGATGATGGCGAACGCCACCATCGTCGGACCCGACAGCGGCAGAATGACGCGGAACATCAACCGCACCGGGCCCGCGCCGTCCATGCGCGCGGCCTCGATGATCTCCGGTGGCAGCGACAGGAAGTGGTTACGCATCAGGAAGGTACCGAATGCAACGCCGGCCAGCGGAATGATGATGCCCTGAAACGAGTTTCGCCAGCCGAGCTCGGAGATGAGCGAGTAGTTGGAGATGACGGTGATCTGGTTGGGCACCATCAGTGCGGCAATGATGACGAGGAAGACGATGTTCTTGCCCGGGAATCGCAGAAAGACCAGGCCGTACGCACTGAGCACACCGAGGACGAACTTGATCGACGCGACCGCCGTGGTGATGACGATCGAGTTGCGCAGGTACGTGAAGAACGGCACCTCCGTCGTCGCCTCGTTGTAGTTCTGCGGATGAAAACTGCTGGGCCACCACGTGACCGGTTGAACGTAGATGTCGGGTCGGTCCTTGAACGAGGTGACCAGAATCCAGAACAGCGGTAGGCCGATCATCAGCAGGACGGCCACCATGGCCGCGTAGCCGAGGACATTCGCGCTGCGACGCGTGCGCTGCGGGTCCCGACCGAGCGAAGGCTTTTCCGGCACTGCAGCATCGGGCTTGCTCACCAAGGTCATCGCTGATCGTCCCGATCCATGATTCGTACCTGTACGAGAGTGACGATCAACAGCACGAGGAACAGGATGGTCGCGACGGTCGCCCCGTAGCCGGCCCGGAAGTTACGGAACGTTTCCTCGTAGACCTGGTAGACCATCGTGGTGGTTCCGGTGCCCAGTGGGCCACCGCGCGTCATGACGTTGATGATGTCGAAGACCTGAAGGGAGTTGAGCAGCACCGTGATCGAGAGGAAGAACGTCGTCGGACGCAGTTGCGGTAGAAGCACTTTCCGGAACGTGGTCCAGCGGCCGGCCTGGTCGATCTCGGCCGCTTCCATCAATTCCTTGCGCACACCCTGCAGCGCCGCGAGATAGATGACGAAGGTGTAGCCCAGGTTCTTCCACAGGTAGGTGACGGTGATCATGACCATCGCCCATTTCGGATCCTGATAGAAATCCGGGACCGCACCGAGGCCGAATCTGCGCATCAGGTCCTGGACGAGTCCGAAGTTAGGATCGAAGACGAACTGGAATGCGATACCGATCGCGGCACCGGAGATCACGTACGGCGCGAACACCGCGGAGCGAACGAAGTTGCGGCCCCGGAGTTTACGATCAAGCAGCAGCGCGAGTATCAGGCCGAGCACCAATGAGCCGACGACCGCGGCCACGGTGAACACGACAGTGTTGCCGACTATCTGCCACGTGTCGTCACGGGCGGCCCATTCGCGGTAGTTCTCGAATCCGACGAACGTGGACGTGGGCGAGGACAGGTTCCAGTCGAAGAACGAGAACTGGAAGTTCTCGACCAACGGGCGGTACGTGAAGACCGCCAACAGAGCGAGGTTGGGGCCCACGAGAATCAGGAACAGTGCGTAATCGGTCCACGGCCGCGAGAAGAAGCTCTTCTTGCCTGCCGTGGGCAGCACTCGTTCGGTTGTTGCACTCACCGCGAGGACTGTGCTCAGTCGCGGCTAACGAATGGTGAACGCGGCCCCAACTGGTGCCGTCACGCAGACCAAATGCTGCGCAGTGGTGTGGTTATGTGCCGCGGAGGGGCTGTTGCATTTTGTGTGAGCGGTAGTTCGACGTTGTAAAGGGGTGGCTCGGGTTCGATGCCCGGGTCACCTCTTTTTCGGCCCTGGGGTGCTCAT
>NZ_NOYS01000008.1:0-22573 GCF_002258475.1 Rhodococcus sp. 06-1460-1B | reverse complement strand
TCAGGGCGGGGCCCGGACTCACTCCGGCCCCGCCCGCGCCGTCGCGGTGGCGTCGGACATTCCGAAGCGTCCGAGGAACACCGGCTGCCCCACCGTGACGATCACATCCCACTCGTCGATCGTGCACTCCCGCAACTCCGTTCCCATTCGCATCGCCAATGTCCGCGCCGTCTCACAAGCATCGGACACCCCGCGATCGAGTGCGCCCGCCCCGGCCAATGCAGCGAGATCGGCCGCCGACTGCGCCTGATGACGAGCGCCCACCGCCGAACCGACGTGCATCACCATCACCACGACGGCGATCAACGCCGACATCGCCAGCGCCGCCAACACCGTCGCCCCGCCCTCGTCATCACGCACACCTGATTTCATTCCGCTGCAACCGGTTCCGCAGCAGCAACCGCCTCCGCCGACAGCATCAATCCCGGCAGCGGACTCTCCACCTCCACCCGCGCGACGAAGAATTCACCGTCTTCGCGCACCGTGATCCGAGCACCCTCCGGCGCAACCCGCTCCCCTACCGACACAGCCCGGGCCCCATCACCTCTGGCCGCCAATCGAACCGCCTCCCTCGCAGCATCGACACACCCGATGTGCATCGTCACCGACACGATCGCCCCGATACACACCACGATCACTGCGACGATGGACGCGACGGCAATCGCCGCCTCCACCGTCACAGCCCCGTCCTCACCGCCCGGAATCAGACGGTTGTGTTGAGCGCTCGATCGATGATCCCCGTCAGCGCGGTCACGATGCTGTCCCCGGTCACCACCGTGTAGAGGACCGCGCCGAATGCCGCGGCGGCGATGGTGCCGATCGCGTACTCCGCGGTCGACATACCGTCGTCCTCCACACCGAACAATGCGATTCGAGTCTTGATCTCCTGCAGTGCATTTCCCATCATGACGCTTCCCCTCCCAGTATTCCGGCGCGGCGTGTCCGCACCGGACGATTCGTTGTTCGGCGGTCACATCAGACCGCCGCCCAGAACATTGCCCGCAAGGCCGATCACCACGGGCACGATGCCCAGGCAGATGAAGGCCGGCAGAAAGCACAAGCCCAGCGGTCCGCTGATCAGCACACCGGCCCGTTCGGCCGCTGCCGCCGACGCGTCCTCGGCCCGAGTTCGTTGAATAGCAGCCAGTTCCGTCATCGCCGACGCCATGGACGACCCGGCCCGGGCGGATCGTCGCGCCATCCGTGCCAGCGCCTCGGTCTCCGGATCCTTCGCCACTGCGTCCCACGCCGTCGCTGCATCGGCCCCCAGCTCGAGTAGATCGGCGGCCTTGCGCAGAGCGATACCGAATGCGGGCGGAGCGGAGTGGGCTGCGGCCGCCGCGGCAGTCGAGATCGGGAGTCCGGAACGCAAACACGCAGCGAGAAGGTCGAACGTCGTCGCCACGGCGAGCGGATCGGGTCCGGAGTCGTCGACGGCTTCTGCCGTCGAAAGCCCTGCAACCTCTACTCGCGCCAAACCGCCGCGGGCAGCGGGGACGACGATCAAAGCCGTTGCCAGACAGAGCGTGATCGCCCACGTCATGTCGTCACCTTGCCGGTGATCGCATCGGTCCACAGCAGACCTGCGCAACCGAGAGCGGTTCCGATGAGGAGCAGGATTCCGCCCAGCCCGCCGCCCAGCAGTATGCGCAGTGGATCGGCCCCCATCAGTTGTCCGAGCGCGACCCCAAGAACGGGCAGTCCAGCCAACACCAATGCAGTAGCGCGGGCCCCTGCAAGCGAGGCCTCGGTTCGTTCCCGGAATCGCCGACGTCCGAGCAGATCCTCGCGCACGGCGTCGAGCAACTCGGCGAGTGCGAGGCCGTGTTCGTCGGCCACCCGCCATGCCGCGGCCAAGCGGTCCAGTTCGGGGTTCAACAGCGGATCCGACGCGGCTATCCCGTCGGCAGCGCGTCCACCGAGTCGCGATCTGGACGCAGCACCGCGCAGCGCCTCCGAGGCGATCCCGCCGCACTCGTCCGCAGCCACTTCGCCGGCCGTCGCCGGGTGCGCACCGACCCGCAGTTCACCGATGACCACTTCGACTCCGGTTGCCAACCAATCCAATTCGGCCGTCCGTCGGGCGCGCACGGTGCGACGGCGATGTCGGTGCCATCCGGTACCGCCCGCCACGAACAGAGCCGCCGCGCCCCACGGACCGCCGATCCAGAACATGCCCACGGCCAACACCGACGCAACAGCCACAGGGAACGCCCACCCAGGAACCCCGCCGGCACCTCTACCGCGGCACGATAGTCGGCGAGAGCGGCTGGGCCACAGCGTAAATGCAGCGGCCAGAACGCACAGAGCGGCCGTCATCGCATCTCGCCACAGCGCCGAGCGAGCAGTTCGTGCAGTCCGCGCTGCCCGGGCACGGCGTCGGATTCAGCGGACCACGCCGGCACAATGTGGACACGGCCTGTCGAATCCACCTCCACCAGTCCGATCTCCCGCAATCTGCGCGTGCCGTCGGCGCTCCGGTGGACGTGCAGGACGACCTGGACGGCCGCCGCGAGTTGACTGTGCAGGGCGTCGCGACCCATTCCACCCAGTGCGGCAAGGGCTTCGAGGCGAGCGGGTACTTCCGAGGGCGAATTGGCATGGATGGTTCCGGCACCGCCGTCGTGCCCGGTGTTGAGCGCCGTCATCAGGTCGATCACCTCGGCCCCGCGCACCTCACCGACGACGAGCCGATCGGGTCGCATCCGTAGTGCCTGGCGAACCAATTGCCGAACCGACACCTCGCCCACACCTTCGACGTTCGGAGCACGGGCCACCAGACGCACCACATGAGGATGGGCCGGTGCCAACTCGGCCGCGTCCTCCACGCAGACGATTCGTTCGGCCGGGTCGACCTCGCCCAGCAGAGCAGCCAGAAGCGTAGTCTTTCCAGCGCCGGTACCTCCGACGACCAGAAACGCCAAGCGCGCGAGCACAATCCGCGCGAGCAGATCGTAGCCCTCCTCGGTCACCGCACCGGACGCCCGGAGCGCGGCGAGTCCCTGGGTAGCAGGGCGGAGCACTCGCAACGACAGGCAGGTTCCACCGCTCGCCACCGGTGCCAGCACCGCGTGCAGACGGACCCCGAACGCTCCCTGTCCGACGCCGGGTAATCGGCCGTCGACCCACGGCTGCGCATCGTCCAATCGCCGACCGGCCGAGAGCGCGAGCCGCTGCGCCAGCCGCCTGACCGCGGCTTCGTCGACGAACTGAACTCCGGTGCGTTCCAGTCCTCTACCGCGATCGATCCACACCTGATCCGGCGCCGTGACCAGGACATCGGTCACCCCTGGCTCGGACAGGAGCGGCTCCAACGGTCCTGCTCCGGTGAGCTCGGTCTGCAGAATACGCAGTGCCGCAAGCATATCGGTGTCACCGATGACTCCCCCGGCCTCGGTGCGGATTGCTGCGGCAACGGTGGCGGGCACCGGAGACTGTGCCGAAGCAGCCAGCCGATCTCGTACGCGGTCGAGCAATTCGGCGGTGACGACTGCGCTCATGCGGCCCACCGCTGACCACCGGGCTTGTGCGCGAACGTATCGAGGACCACAGTGGCCGCCGCCGCCAGCGGTGATCGGCGTCCGAGAGCAAGCCCGCCACGCTCGAGACGCTCGGCCAACCCCGGCTCGGCCCGCATGGACGTCAGGAGCGACAGGTCGAGGGCGGCGGCGATGTCCGCGGCCCGCAGTCCCCCGGGTGCTGGCCCACGAACGACCAATCCGACGTTCGGATTGCGACTCGAGATCTCGTCCGCTACTGCTTCTGCCGACGTCACGGCCCGCAATTCCGCAGGCAGCACCAGTACGACGAGGTCGGCTGCGGCGTACAGGGCGTCCGAGAGGTCATCGGAGTGACGCGGGGCGTCGCACACCACGAGATCGCCTCCAGCGCGCCCTGCGTCGAGCACAGCCGCCGCGGCGACGGCCGAGAGTCCGGTTCGCCGGTCGTCGGATCGCCCGAGTGCCAGCACCGACAATCCGTTCTTCGACGGCAGCGCGCCGTGGAGTGCGTCGCCGGATACTCGCCCGCCCTCGACGACGAGGCCGGACCATCGCAAACCTGGGGCGTTTTCCCAGCCGAGCAGCAGATCGAGGCCGCTGCCGTACCGGTCGGCTTCGACCACGAGCGTGCGTTGCCCCGTGCGACTGCTACACAGGCCCAGCGCCGCCGCAAACGTGGACGCACCCGCACCTCCGCGGGCACCGACGACCGCGATGACGCCACCGCCGCCCGGCGATGTGGCGACGGGTTCACCGAGGATGCGAACGAGCGTGTCCTCGTCCGAGGGCAACGACACCACGTGTTCGGCACCGAGCGCTGTGGCCGTCCGCCAATCGTCGAGTGTCGGTGACGCGGCCGTGACCAGAACGACGCCGGGCCGCCGCGGAAATCCGGCTGCGAGCGCCGACTCGGCAGAAAAGAAATCAATCAAAATTATTCCTGGGAATTCCCAAATCGGGCGCGCCGATCCGATACCGACCAGTAAGTTCTGCTCTTCCACAACACAATCCGCGGCTGCCGCGATTCGGTACACGTCCTGACGCAGTCCGTGATGGTCGATCGACATCGACGCGTACGCGTTCGTCCGCCGTGAAATCGGATCCGTTTTCATGGGCCCAAGCGTGCGTGAGAATTCGCTAGAGCGGCGCGCGACTTGGGGAAATGTGGATAGATCGGGCCCTGTGGATGAATATCGGTACCGAGGTACCAGTTTTCGGCCTACCCCGGAAAAGAGGACGACCCTCGCCAGGGGGGGAGGAGGCGAGGGTCGTCTGGTTCAGCCCCGGGGGGTCGGGCTGAACACCGCCCGGAATTAACCGGGCTCGTGGAAAATACTACACCCGTGGACGTCCTTGTTTGCAAGTTCAACCGTCTCAATTTGTGGACTTGTTCGGAGCGAGTCGAGAAGAGAAGTTGCGCGACATCCACCGGTCACCACCGGCCACTATGGTGACAATCGTGACCCTGAGCGCAGACACCGACGACGCCCCCGCCGGCCGACGCGCAGCGCGCGTCGCCGCCTTCTTCGACCTCGACAAAACGATCATCGCGAAGTCCAGCACTCTGGCCTTCAGCAAGCCGTTCTTCGACCAAGGTCTGATCAACCGGCGAGCGGTACTCAAGAGCAGCTATGCGCAGTTCCTGTTCCTGCTCTCCGGTGCCGATCACGACCAGATGGAACGCATGCGCGCGCACATCGCCGGCATGACCGCCGGGTGGGACGTCGAACAGGTGCGAGCAGTGGTGGCCGAAACCCTGCACGACATCGTCGATCCCCTCGTCTTCGCCGAAGCGGCCGATCTGATCGCGGACCACAAGCTTCGCGGACACGACGTGGTGGTCGTCTCGGCGTCGGGCGACGAGATCGTGCACCCCATCGCCGAACTGCTGGGCGCCGACCACAGCATGGCCACGACGATGGTGACCGTCGACGGCAAGTACATCGGTGAGGTCGACTTCTACTGCTACGGCGAGGGCAAGGTAGACGCCATGAAGTCCCTGGCGGCACAACATGATTACGACCTGTCCAAGAGCTACGCCTACTCGGATTCGATCACCGACGTGCCGATGCTGCGGGCGGTCGGCCACCCCACCGCCGTCAATCCAGACCGCGCACTCCGCAAGGAGGCCTCGTCCCTCGGCTGGCCGATTCTGACATTCTCGAACCCCGTTTCGCTGCGCTCCCGCATTCCGAATCCGTCCGGAAAGACCGTAGTAGCCAGTGCTGCAGCAGGTTTCAGCGCCATAGCGGCAGGCGCGATCACCTACGGACTACTCCGCAGAAAACGATGAGCCCAAACCCTTGATGTGAGCGGCGTCACGGGGTACAAATGACGTACGGAAGAACGGAAGGCCAAGAACGAACCGGAAGAGAAGGTTCGCTTCTCCCGACCGCGATTCCCAGCACGGACACCGGCACCCACGCGGAGCTTGCCACCTAATGGCAGAAGCGCTGTGGGCCTGCGATATTCGTGGGTGATCAGCAAGAACCCTGCACCGGTTGCAGGGATGACCTCATCACCGTCGAGTTCTCGCCGAGGCCACGTGGTAGTCCATCACAGCCCACCTGTGCACGCTTGGTAACCAGGCGCTCCGTGCTAACGGGCGGCGACGTCGACGCAAGTCGGCATCGCCGCCCTTTTACGTGTGCACAACTCCTACTGTGCAGCTTCGGCAATCGAAGTCGCTTCTGCCGCACCAGCTTCGAATGCTCCGAGGCAGAGGATCACCCAACTACCGACGCCCGTTGCCGTGCCCTCGGCGAACCCGGCGGCTCCATCCCGGTACGCGTTCGCTCGACGCATCCAGCTCACCTCGGGCACGCCCAGGTTGTGCGGATCGAATCCCGACGATGCGGCCACCAACCTCGATGCAGCACGCGCGACGATGCCGTCGGCAGTTCCGAAAGGCCGCAGCGTCAACAGTTCACCGTGCACAACTGCGGCGATCACCGGAGCCGGCGCGGAGGTTCCACCCGTCACCAACTGCGCAAGCAGATCGAGCCGCTCGCCGATGCCCGCGTCCGTGCGCGGCCGACCGAGCGAGGAAGCGTCGTCGACGAGATCCGCGGCGGCCAACAGATGTAGGCGGGCCAGCGTCTGCAGTGGTGCGCGCTTCCACGTCGACAACGTGTTCTGCAGGGCGTCACCGTCGAGAGCAGCGGCCACTCGCAGCGCACCCGCCAGAATCGGGTCGCCCTCCTCGCCTTCGCGAGGGAAATCCATCGAACCGCCCTCGAGCGCGGAGGACGAACGAGCTGCCCGCACAGCGGCCTCGGCCGCGGTCGCCGGCCACCCACGACGATTGGCCTTGTGCCGATGCACGGCACCGAGGGCATCGCGTGCCCGTTCGGCGGAATCGACAACTCCGGGCAATTCCAGCAGCGGGGCGAGGGGGTCCGTCACGACAGACGACGGTACCCCCTCACCTCACGCTCTACTTCGCCCCTGCCGCCAACAACTCGGCGCGGGCCTGACGACGCTTGGCCTGTTCGGCCGGGTCGGGCACCGGGACGGCTGCGAGCAGCCGCTTGGTGTATTCATTGGTTGGACGACGCAGGATCTGGTCCGTCGTACCGAACTCGGCCAACTTACCCTTGTTCAGGACCGCGATGCGCTTGGCCAGCACCTCCACGACAGCGAGGTCGTGACTGATGAACAAGCACGCGAACCCGTACTCCCGCTGCAGCTCTTTGAACAGCTCGAGCACCTTTGCCTGCACCGACACATCGAGTGCCGACGTCGGTTCGTCGGCCACCAGCAACGTCGGCTCCAAGGCGAGCGCCCGCGCGATACCGACGCGCTGACGCTGGCCGCCGGACAGCTGGTGCGGATAGCGGTTGCGCATGGTCCGCGACAGGTGGACCCGGTCGAGAAGTTCCTCGACCTTCCGATTTCGATCTGCCGCACTGTGCTCGGTGTGCAACAGCATCGGTTCGGCGATCGACTGCCCGATCGGCCAGCGTGGGTTCAGCGACGAACCCGGGTCCTGAAACACGATGCCGACCTTGCTGCGCACCGACCGCAGTTCGCGATTCGACATGTTCGTGATATCGACACCACCGATCGATAACGAGCCGCCGGTGAGCTTGTTGAGCCCCACCACAGCCTTGCCGATCGTGGACTTACCCGAGCCGGATTCACCGACCAGGCCGACGACCTCACCCATCTCGATATCGAGGCTGACGCCGTCGACAGCCCGGAACACGGTACGGCCCGGGTACTCGATGACACCGTCGACGATGCTCAGTGCGCGAGTGTCCTCGGCCGCCTTCGGTGCGGCGACGGTCCCCGCGGCCACGGACTCGATGCTGCTGCCGAGGTGCGGAACCGACGCGAGCAACTGCTGTGTGTACGGATGCGACGCGTTCTTGAATATTGTTTGCGCCGCATCGGTTTCGACGATGACGCCGTCCTTCATCACCGCGATGCGGTCGGCCATGTCGGCCACCACACCCATGTCGTGGGTGATCAACACGATCGACGCGTCGATGCGGTTCCGGAGATCGCGCATCAGGTCGAGAATCTCGGCCTGCACCGTGACGTCCAGGGCCGTGGTCGGCTCGTCCGCTATCAGTAGCGACGGATCCGAGGACAGCGCCTGGGCGATCATGGCGCGCTGACGCTGACCACCGGAGAGCTGGTGCGGGTAGTAGTCCACCCGAGTCTCCGGATCAGGCATCTCGACAAGCTTGAGGAGCTCGACGGCCCGTGCCTTCGCTTCCTTCTTCGACAAAGAAGTGTGCGCCCGGATGGCCTCGGTGATCTGCCAGCCGATCGAGTAGACCGGATTGAGCGCCGTCATGGGCTCCTGGAAAATCACCGCGACGTTCTTGCCGCGGATGGGTGCGAGCTGCTTCTCGGGCAGCCCGACCAGTTCTTTCTCGCCCAGCACGATGCTGCCCGACACCCGCGAATTATCCGCCAGCAGACCGGGAATGGCCATCGCCGTCGTCGACTTACCCGATCCGGACTCACCGACGATGGCGAGAACTTCGCCTGCGGCGACGGTGAACGAAACGGTGTCGACGGCCTTGCGCCACACCTTTTCGACCTCGAACTCGACCGTCAGATCGGTGACGGTCAGGACCGTGTCCTTCTCAATACTCATGTCAGTTCCGTTTCGGATCGAGTGCGTCACGGAGTGCGTCGCCGAGCATGATGAATGCGAGCACCGTGACCGAGAGGAACGCGGCCGGGAACAGCACCAGGTGCGGCGACGTGAGGAACCTGGCCTGACCGAGGTTGATCTGTAGGCCCCAGGAGATCTCGGGCGCCTGCAATCCGATTCCGAGGAACGTCAGCGTCGCCTCGGCCGCGATGAACGTACCCACCGAGATGGTGGCGTAGATGATCACCGGAGCCAGCGCGTTGGGAAGGATGTGTCGCACCAGAATGCGGTAGGTCGACGCTCCCAATGCCTGTGCCGCCTGGACGTATTCACTGTTCTTGATCGAGATCACCGACGATCGCACCAGGCGCATCGCCGTCATCCAACCGAAGGCCACCAGGGCCAACGACACGGTGAAGATCGTGCGCTGGGCGGTGACGGTGAGCAGGATCAGGGCACCGAGCAGCAGCGGAATTCCGAAGAACACGTCCGTGAAGCGCGCCAGGACGCTGTCGATCGCACCGCCGAAGTAGCCGGCGAGAGCACCGATCAGAACGCCGATGATCAGCACGCCGATCACCGAGAGCACACCGATGGACAGCGAGATCCGCGCACCGTAGATGACGTTGGCGTAGTAGTCGCAGCCCTGGATGTCGGTGCCGAACCAGTGTGCTGCACTGGGTTTTTGACCGGAATTCGACAGCGAACACACTCGCGGGTCGATGCCGCGGGCGAACAGTTGCGGGAACACCGCCATGACCAACAGCACCAGCAGCAGGAACGTGCCGATGATGAAGAACGGGCTCTTACGCAAGAACTTCCACGCGTTACCCCAGAGGCTTGCCTGACCGACAAGATCGACGGCCTCCCCGGTGGCGACATTTCCGGGCTGACCCTCCTCGGCGAGGTGGCGAGCTGCGCTCGAATCTTCCTTATTCATAACGAATCCTTGGATCGAGTACCGCGTAGAGAACATCCACCACGAGGTTGAAGAAGATGTAGAAGAACACGAAGAGCGTCACGATGCCGACGACGACGGCCCCCTCCTGGCGAGCCAGCCCGTCGTAGATCGCGCGACCGAGCCCGGGGAGGTTGAACACCGTCTCGGTCACGATCGCACCGCCGAGCAATCCGCCGACATCGGCACCGATGAAGGTGACCACAGGAATGAGCGAATTCCGCAGTGCATGGCGAACGATGATGCGACGGTTGCTGATTCCCTTGGACTTGGCGGTGCGGATGTAATCGGCAGCCATGGATTCGGCCACCGACGTACGCGTCAGACGAGCGACGTAGGCCATCGACAGCGACGCGAGCACCAGGCCGGGAAGCAGGTAACTGGACCACCCGTCGTTGATGCCGGAGATGGGAAAGATACCCAGCTTGAGCCCCAGCGTGAACTGCGCGATGAAGCCGAGTACGAACACGGGCACCGAGACCAGCAGCGTCGTCGAGATGAGCACCAGGTTGTCGAAGAAAGATCCGCGCTTCAGTGCGGCCAGCACGCCTGCCGCGATACCCATGACGGTCTCGATGACGACGGCGACGATGGTCAACCGGACCGTCACCGGAAGTGCCCGCTCGATGGTGTCGAGGACGGGACGGCCGGAGAAGTCGGTTCCGAAGTCGCCCTGGAAGAAGCCTGCGATGTACTTGAAGTATTGGACGAACAGATTGTCGTCGAGGTTGAACTCGTCTCGCAGCTGGGCGACGACGCCGGGTGCGAGGGGACGGTCTCCAGCAAGGGCGCGGATGGGATCACCCGGCAGCGCGTAGACCATCGCGAAGATCAAGAACGAGGAGCCGATCAGGACGGGAATCGTCAGCAGTAATCGGCGAGTGATGTAGCGACCCACTGTGTGTCTTCTCCTTGAACAAGGGACGAACCTGCGCCTCGGGTCTTGCCGGCGCAGGTCGGTGTGGGACGGTTACGCCCCACGGTTGAACGAGACCCGGTGGGTGACAACCGATTACGCCTGGTTGCCACCCACCTGGGCGCGCCGTCAGCTGACTACGACGTCTTCGAGGATGATGTTGCCTCGGTTGTCGATCTTGACGTCGGAGACGCGGTCGGACCACACGGCCTGGTTCAGGCCGTAGAACAGCGGGGTCGCGGGCATCTGGTCGATCAGGATGTCCTCGGCCTTCTGGTAATCCGCCGCTGCAGCGTCGATGTCCTCCGCGTTGTTGCCCTCGGCCAACGCGGCGTCGAATGCCGGGTCGTTGAAGAAGACGTAGTTGCTACCGGCCGGCGGGGTTGCCGCAGCCGAGTAGAGCGGGGACAGGAAGTTGTAGATCGACGGGTAATCCATGATCCAACCCGAACGGAACGGGCCGGTCATGCCCTTGGCGTCCTGCAGCGGCAGGTACTGCGCGAACTGGAGGTCACCGCGCAGTGCGTAGTTCACGCCCAGGTTGTCACGCAGCTGGTTGCCCACCGCGGTCATCCACGAATCGTGGCCCGCACCTGCGTTGAACCACAGGTCCACCGGCTGGCTGCGGTCGAACCCGGCCTCGTCGAGCAGACGGTTGGCCTCGTCGGGGTTGAGTTCGCAGTTGGCACCACAGGCGTCCTCGCGGTAACCGTCCACGACGGGCGAGGCGAAAGAACCTGCCGGAGTACGGGTATCGGTGAAGATAGCGGTTGCGATGGCCTGACGATCGATGGCCATCGAGAATGCCTTACGCACGTTCGGATCCTGGAAGCGCGGATCGTACGTCGGGAACCCGAGAGAGGTGATGTCGGGACGTGCACGCTCGCCGTACCGGTCACCGAACTGATCCCGCGCGGTGGCCCACGCGTCCTCGGGCAGATCGAGCATGACGTCGAGTCCGCCGCCCTGAACATCGTTGTAGCCGGTGTTCAGCTCGGTGTAGACCTTGAAGTTGACGCCTGCGGACTTGGCGGCGTTGTCGCCTGCGTAGTCGTCGTACTTCGTAACGGTGAATCCCTGTCCCGGAACGAAGTCCGAGTCGGCCTTGAACGGGCCGTTACCGATCGGGCGAGCACCGAAAGCGTCGGGGTCGGCGTAGAACGCCTCCGGCAGCGGATCGAATGCGGTGTAGCCCAGCGTCAGTGGGAAGATGGCGAACGGTCCGTTGAGCTTGACGGTGAAGGTCGTGTTGTCGACGACGTTCAGTCCACTCAATTCGGTTGCAACAGGTTCTGCGGTGTCACTGCCCTGCAGATCTGCGTAGCCCTCGATGTTCTCGAAGAAGTACGACGCACCGAATGCGTTGGTGCTGAGCGCGTTGTAGCTCCACGCCTTGGTGTAGGACTCGGCGGTGACCGGCGTGCCGTCGTGGAAGGTCCAGCCATCCTTGAGCTTGATGGTCCACGTCGTGTTGTCCTCGGATTCGACGGACTCGGCAACGCCGTTGTACTCGACACTGTTGTCGTCGTCGTTGAACGTCACCAGTGGAGTGAACAGCGCCTCGAGAACCTGGCTGCCCTCGCTCTCGGTGGTGTTACCGGGAATCAGCGGGTTCTCCGGCTCGCCGATGTAGATGCTGTAGACCCCATCGGCACTGCCGCCGGAGCTCGAGCCCCCACCGCCACAAGCGGCGAGCAAGCTCGCACTCATCAGCACAGCCGTGGTGACTACCGCGGCACGTTTGATACGCAAGGAAATCCTCCATCCAGATGTGAACACGGGGTCGTCCGTGCTCAGTTCCTCGGGCGCGACGCCCGGGGATTCGTGGGCGACCGCAAGACACGGCCTGTGAGCCGTACCAACGATCTGATGGAACGAACTTTAGACACATCCTGAAACGAACATGTGAACTCCCCCGGGTTTTGTTGACCGGCGAGTAAGTCGGAAACATGATCGAAACGTTTCGGCAAGTCGATTTCTCACAGTGCGGGCAGAGCCGCCGAGACAGCCTCCCGTCGACGACGGCGATGACCGTCCATCGTGCGGAAACAACCGATCACCGCAGATCAAGGGGTTGCAGCCGATTGCAACGGTGCGATCGCCATCACATGTGACTACCCTCACTAGGGGCTCGAGACCGGCCTGTAAGTGCCGTTTCATGGGCGAAAAGCATCGGACGAAAGAGAGCTATTCGAGATGACGACCAGTACCTCCGGCAGCGACGAGACCGCGGTTGCCTCCTACGCACCCTCGGCCGAGTTCGCGGCGCAGGCGAACGCTCAGGCAGATCTGTACGCCGCCGCGGAGAAGGACCGGCTCGCGTTCTGGGCGGAGCAGGCCCGCCGGCTGCACTGGCACACCCCGTTCACCGAGGTACTCGACTGGTCCGACGCCCCCGTCGCGAAATGGTTCGCCGACGGCGAGCTCAACGTCGCTTACAACTGCGTCGACCGCCACGTCCTCGACGGCCACGGCGACCAGGTCGCCATCCACTGGGAAGGTGAACCCGGCGACAGCCGCGACATCACCTACTCCGATCTGCTCGCCGACGTCAGCCAGGCCGCCAACACCCTGACCGAACTCGGCCTCGTCTCCGGCGACCGCGTCGCGATCTACATGCCGATGATCCCCGAGGCCATCGTCTCGATCCTCGCCTGTGCACGCCTCGGTCTGACCCATTCGGTCGTCTTCGCCGGGTTCTCGGCCACCGCACTGCGCTCGCGCATCGACGACGCCGAAGCCAAACTCGTCATCACCACCGACGGCCAGTGGCGACGCGGCAAGCCCGCCCCCATCAAGGACACCGTCGACGAAGCCGTGGACGGAGCCGCCTCCATCCGGAACGTTCTGGTCGTCAAGCGCACCGACTCCGACGTCGCCTGGACCGAGGGACGCGACCTGTGGTGGCACGAGACCGTCGCGAAAGCGTCGAAAGAGCATGAGGCGCAGCCGTTCCCGGCCGAGCACCCCCTGTTCATCCTCTACACCTCGGGTACGACGGGTAAGCCCAAGGGCATCATCCACACCTCCGGTGGTTACCTGACGCAGACCTCGTACACCCACCACAACGTCTTCGACCACAAGGCCGGCACGGACGTCTACTGGTGCACCGCCGACATCGGCTGGGTCACCGGACACTCCTACATCGTCTACGGACCGCTCTCCAACCGCGCCACGCAGGTCGTCTACGAGGGCACGCCCAATTCGCCCGACGAGCACCGGCACTGGAACGTCATCGAAAAGTACAAGGTGTCGATCTATTACACCTCCCCCACCCTGGTGCGCACATTCATGAAGTGGGGCAAAGAGATTCCCGAGGCACACGATCTGTCCTCGATCCGCCTGCTCGGGTCCGTCGGCGAGCCCATCAACCCCGAGGCGTGGCGCTGGTTCCGCGACGTCGTCGGCGGCGGCAGCGCACCGATCGTCGACACCTGGTGGCAGACCGAGACCGGCGCGATCATGATCTCCCCGCTCCCCGGCGTCACATCCACCAAGCCCGGCTCGGCAATGACTCCGCTGCCCGGTATCTCGGCCAAGATCGTCGACGACGACGCCAAGCCACTGGGCAACGGCGGCAACGGATACCTCGTTCTCTCCGAGCCGTGGCCGGCGATGCTCCGCGGGATCTGGGGCGACATGGACCGCTACAAGGACACCTACTGGTCCCGCTACGCCGAGGAAGGCTGGTACTTCGCCGGTGACGGTGCCAAATATGACGAGGACGGCGCCCTGTGGGTCCTCGGCCGCGTCGACGACGTCATGAACGTCTCGGGCCACCGCATCTCCACGTCGGAAGTGGAGTCGGCACTGGTCAGTCATCACAGTGTCGCCGAGGCTGCCGTCGTCGGTGCCGCCGACGAGACCACCGGTCAGGGCATCGTCGCGTTCGTCATCCTGCGCGGCGGCGAGGAGAACACCGGCGACGCATTGATCGCCGAACTCAAAGCTCAGGTTTCCAAGGAGATTTCGCCGATCGCGCGGCCACGAGAGATTTCCATCGTGCCGGAGTTGCCGAAGACCAGGTCGGGCAAGATCATGCGCCGCCTGCTCCGTGACGTGGCCGAGGGCCGCGAACTCGGTGACGTCTCCACCCTCGTCGACCCGAAGGTGTTCGAGGCGATCAAGAAGGGCCGCTAGCGCTCCCATGTGAGTGGAACCTCGTAGCCCACTACGAGGTTCCACTCACATGCGGCGCAGCCGCTCAGACGCTGTCGAGCGACTGGTCTCGCGTTTCCTTCATGATGATCAGCGAGATCAGGGTCAGCGCAGCGGCGATGGCGAGATAGACGCCCACCCAGCCGACGCCGTAGGAACTCACCAGCCAGGTTGCGATGAACGGGGCCACTGCGGCACCGAGGATCGACGCGGTGTTGTACGAAATTCCCGAGCCCGTGTAGCGCACGTTCGTCGGAAACAGTTCCGGTAGAACGGCACTCATGGGCCCGAACGTCAGGCCCATCAGTCCCAGGCCGACGCACATGAACACCAGCATCTTGCCTGCCGACGCGGACGACGGGTCGGCGAACCAGTGGAACGACAGACCGAACAGCACGATCGCCGCGGTGATGACGATGAGCGTGGGGCGGCGGCCGTACTTGTCGGCGAGCAGCCCGGCGACCGGGATCAGCGCTGCGAAGAACAGCACCGCGATGAGCTGGAGCTCCAGGAAGTCCGTGTACGGAATCGCGAGCTTGGGCCCGTTGACGTCGGCCACCTTGCCTGTTCCGTAACTGACCACCCACGTCGTCATGATGTAGAAGAGCGTGTACGTGGCGAGCATGACGAACGTGCCGATGATCAGCTGACGCCAGCTCGTCTTGAACACCTGGGCCAACGGGGTCTTGACCTTCTGGCCGCGCTCGACCGCCAGCTTGAACACCGGCGTCTCCTCGAGCTTGAGGCGGACGTACAGGCCGATGATCACCATGATCGCGCTGAGCAGGAACGGGATGCGCCAGCCCCACGTGAGGAACGCATGGTCGGTGCCGGAGTTCGCGGAGTCGTAGCCGGTCGCGATGACGATGAGCAGGAAGATGCCGTTGGCGAAGAAGAAGCCGATCGGCGCGCCCAGCTGCGGGTACATCGCCGCCCAGGCTCGCTTGCCCGGCTTCGCGGTTTCGGTAGCCAGTAGCGCCGCACCACTCCATTCGCCGCCGAGGCCGACGCCCTGAGTGAAGCGCATCAGCGCCAACAGAGCCGGTGCCCACAGACCCGCCGCGGCGTAGGTCGGCAGGAGCCCGATCGCGAACGTCGCGACACCCATCGTCAGCAGGGACCCGACGAGGGTGGCCTTGCGTCCGATGCGATCACCGAAGTGGCCGAACAGAATCGAGCCGATGGGTCGCGCTACGAACGCCAAACCGAACGTCGCGAACGACGCCAGCAGCGCGGTCGTGTCGTTGCCCGCGGGGAAGAACAGGCGGGGGAAGACGAGCACTGCGGCCGTTGCATAGATATAGAAGTCGAAGAACTCGATGGACGTCCCGACCATCGAGGCGATGACGATTCGGGACCGAGGCACCTGAGGTGCGGGAATTGCGCCGTCGTCCGTGACGGCGTGTGGTGAACTCACGAGTGCTCCTGAAGGGGAAAGTTCCCTGAAAATTACCTGATGAACACCTGAGAATTTCACGCCCCCGGGCCGTTCGTTGCCGATTCGTGCAACATTCCCGTGTTTGTCGCGACGGGCGGAGAGGTAACCGACGACGGGCCGAGCGTCGCTCGGCCGCCGCGGGACAGATAATCTGCTACTTAGGCACTACTGTCGATACGATCTTCCGCAACACCGAGCAGAGCGATCACCGCAATACCGAGCACAGCGATTACAAGGGGTCGAGAGTTGAGCGTCAGCAATGACAAGGGATACGGCAACGGCGTCCCGAACACGATTTCGTCGATACCTCTCACCGATGTCGATGCCCGCACACCCGGTAGCGCGAGCATCGGAAACCTCGTCAAGGACGCCACGACTCAGGTCTCGACGCTGGTGCGTGCCGAGGTGGCCCTCGCCAAGGCCGAGGTCACCGGCGAGGTCAAGAAGGGTCTGCAGGGCAGCGTCTTCTTCATCGTCGCGCTGACGGTGCTGCTGTTCAGCTCGTTCTTCTTCTTCTTCTTCGCCGCCGAACTCCTCGACGTGTGGCTCTACCGTTGGGCCTCGTTCCTCATCGTCTTCGTGTTCATGGTGCTGGTTGCCGGCCTGTTCGGGTTCCTCGGCTACCGCAGGGTCAAGAAACTGCGCAAGCCCGAGAAGACCATCGACTCCCTCAAGCAGGCGTCGACCGTGCTGCCCAACCAGCACGAGAGCATTCCCGGAATCCCCGGCTACAAGAAGTAGACGACGCCCGGCGAGTCGAGCAGTATGAATCATCCCGATCCGTCCACGGTCCGTTACCCGGGACAGTGGATCCATCGCGACATCCATGCCAACGGAATCCGGTTCCACACCGTGGAGGTCGGCGAGCATGCTCCCGATGCCCCGCTGGTGGTGCTGCTGCACGGCTTCGCCGACTTCTGGTACTCCTGGCATCACCAGCTCGACGCGCTCGCGAGTTCCGGAGTGCGAGCGGTCGCAGTCGACCTCCGCGGCTACGGCGACTCCGACAAGCCCCCACGTGGTTACGACGGATGGACCCTGGCCGGCGACATCGTCGGTCTCGTTCGCGCGCTGGGGTACCCACATGCGACGTTCGTCGGTCATGCCGACGGCGGCCTGGTGTGCTGGGCAAGCTCGGCTCTGCATCCGCGAATGGTCCGCTCCATGGTCCTGATCAATGCACCGCACCCGATCTCGCTACGCCGCGCCGTGCTGAAGGATTCCGAACAGCGCGGTGCTCTGCTGCCGCACTTCGTTCGGTATCAAGTTCCGCTGCGCCCCGAGAAGCTGTTGACGCGCCGAGGGGGCGCGGCAGTGGAGGAGTTGATGCGCAGCCGCGCCGGGTCGCAGTGGCAGCGCACCGACGATTTCGCCGATACCGCAGGCAAGATGCGCTCGGCCATCCGAATTCCCGGGGCCGCGCACAGCGCACTCGAATATCAGCGCTGGGCGTTCCGTAGCCAGTTCCGCGCCGAGGGCCGACGCTTCATGGACGCCGTCGACGTGAAGACCTCGATCCCCGTCGCGCAGATCAGCGGTGACCTCGATCCGTACGTCCTACCCACCACCCTCGATCGCGATCGGCACTGGGCACCGGGGCTGACCCGTCGAACGGTGCGGGACGTGGGGCACTACGTGCACCAGGAAGCCCCCGACGTGGTGTCCGAGGAAATCCTGCGCGTCGCGCTGAAAAGCTGACGTCCCGCCGTCAGACGATGCAGTCGCCGGTCCCCACACTGACCGGCGCATCGAAGCTGCGGGCGAGCTCGTCCGAGATCTCGGTTGCGGTCAGGACGAATCCGGTATCGGGGTCGTCGACGGCAGCACCGAACACCACACCGAGTACCTCACCGTTCGAATTGACCAGTGGCCCACCGGAATTGCCCTGCCGCACCGATCCGCGAACTGTGTAGACCTCACGTTGAACAGTTCCGGTGCGGTAGATGTCCGGTCCGCTGAGATTGATGATCTCGCGAATGCGCGCTGGGCTCGCCGTGTACGGACCGCCGCCCGGGTAGCCCAACACGATGGCGTCGGATCCGGATTCGGCCGGGTTCGGCGCGAACGGCAACACCGGAGCCTGCAGCTGCGAAACTCGAAGCACTGCAACATCTTCTTCCGGATCGAACAGGACGACGTCGGCGTCGAGAGGGCCGTCCGGAGAATCGACGGTCACCTCGGAGGTACCGGCCACCACGTGGGCGTTGGTCATCACCAGATCCGGCCCGACGACGAAACCCGAACCCTCGAGCGCCTTCTGGCAACTCGGGGCAATTCCGTTGATCTTGATGACGCTCGCCTGCAACGCCACCGGGACGGGGCCTGCGGCGATCCCGGAGTCGGGAGCAGCGACCTCGGCGACCGGAGTGCGTCCGAACGGACCGATGACGTCCGGCAGTCCGGACGTGTCGAGCAGCGCCGAAAATTCCTTGGGCACCTGACGCAGCCACTCGGGTGCCACCTCGTCGACCTTGCCCAGGACCGTCGAGCCACGAACGGCACTGGCCACCTCGGGCTGCGACGAGGACGTCAGCGGAATGGCGAGCAACCATGCGGCAGCGAGCACGGCCGCGGCCTGCAGACCTGCCCCGATCGTGCTGTCGACCGATCTTGCTGAGCGCGAATGTATTCCGCTGCGCAACGCACGACCCAGAACCATGCCGGCCACCTCACCGACGATCACCAACACCACGATCAACGCGATACCGACGAACACCCTCGTGCGTGATCCGTCGACGTGTTCGAGCACGTGCGGTGCCACCAGAATCCCGGCGACGGCACCCAGAACGACTCCCAGAAACGCCAGCGCCGACGCCACCGCCCCCTGTCGCCATCCCGACGTCGCCGCCAGCAGCGCGACGGCGAGCACCGCGATATCGACCCACCCTGAACCCGTCACCGATCGAGCCTCGCTCCTACCGCAGTCAAGCTGGCCTCCAGATCGCGTATATCCCCCGTGTCCCATTCGGACTCCCAGCCCGACACAGCGAGCAGGCCCGCCAGAATACCGCCCGTGAATCCCCACACCAGCATTCCCTGCACCGAGAAGGCCGGGCCCTGGTAGCCGGCGGGGTGACGCACCTGGAATCGGTTGGCTGGATCGAGCAACTCGCGCAGGGGAACTCGCACCACGCGCTCGGTTTCGCCGGCGTCGACGACGCGGACCGGGGTTGGACTCTGCCAGTACGAGAGCACGGGAACCACGTCGAATCGAGACGGCGGCACGTAGATGCCGGGCATCGTCGCGAGCGGTACGACGCCGGCCGGGTCGAGACCGGTCTCTTCCTGGGCCTCGCGCAGCGCCGTTCCGATGGGCCCGTCGTCACCCGGGTCGGTGGCACCGCCGGGGAAGGCGATCTGCCCACTGTGGTCGCGCAAGGTCGACGCCCGCTGGGTCAGCAGAACGTCGGCCTCGGCGGGTAGCCCACCGGGCGCGGTCGGATCGGCGGCAGCCGGACCGCCGAACAGCACCAACACCGCCGCCGAGCGGGTTCGATCGGCTGGCTGCGCCTGTCGTTGCAGTACCGGGTTGATGCCGGTGGTGTCGGTCAGTCCGTTTTCGCTGCCGGCGACGTCGAGCATGCGCCCGAGCCACTCGGGTGCGCTCACGACGCGACTCCGAGGTTCTCGCGGACTGCGTCGGCGATGTCGTCGACGCTTGTGAAGGGTTCGGTCAGCACCTTGGCGACAGTGCCATCCGCAGATATCAAAACGGATACGGGCAACACGTTCGGCGCTTCCGCCGCCGCGGCGACACGTCCGGCACCGTCCTGAACGCCGGGCAGCGTGACGCCGTACTCGGCCAGACGGGTCAGCCCGTTGGACTCGTTGGCATCGTTGTGGACGGTCAACACCGTCACTGCATCACCTGCCCGCTGCGCGTATTGCTGCAGGTAAGGCAACTCCTTCGCGCACGGGCCGCACCAGTAGGCCCAGATGTTGAGCAGTGCGGGTCGCCCGGCCAGAGCCTGCCCGAGGTCGACGGACGAGCCGTCGCCGATGCATTCGAGGGTGATGCCCGTCAACGGGCCTGCTGCAGCGCCCGACGGCGTGGGACATGCGTCGAGACCGGCGGTCTGCCGCAGCGGTCCCAGAGCCTCGGGAGTATCGGCGGCCCGACGCTCGGCCGTCGACGGTCCTTGCTGCCCCAGACCGGGACCATCGGCGCGCTGCGTTGCCGGAGATTCATTGCGTGGCCAGAGGGCATAGACCATCCCGACGACGAGAATGAGCGCGACCAGAGACCAGCGGAGTGCGGCCTTGTTCACGACACGATTCCGGCGAGAGCGAGCAGATGATCGGTCTCGGGACCTCTCACCAGGGCGGCAGCGGTCGCCGGATCGGTCGGGCCGAGGCCGAACGACGGGCAGTCCTTGGCCAGGACGCACACCCCGCACGCCGGCGTGCGGGAGTGGCAGACGCGTCGACCGTGGAAGATGACGCGATGGGAGAGCACGGTCCACTCCTTCCGCTCGATCAACGCGCCGACCGCGTGCTCCACCTTGACCGGGTCCTCTTCTTCGGTCCACTGCCAGCGCCGTACCAGCCGACCGAAGTGGGTGTCGACGGTGATGCCGGGAACGTCGAACGCATTGCCGAGCACGACGTTGGCCGTCTTGCGGCCGATGCCGGGCAACGTCACCAGATCCTTCAACGATGCGGGGACTTCGCCGTCGAAGTTCTCGAGTAACTTCTGACCCAGCCCGATCAGCGAGTTGGCCTTGTTGCGGTAGAAGCCGGTGGTTCGGATGAACTCTTCGAGCTCGGTGCGGTCGGCCTCGGCGTAGTCGCGCGCTGTGCGGTATCTCACGAACAGGGCCGGAGTCACCATGTTGACGCGCTTGTCGGTGCACTGCGCCGAGAGGATGGTCGCGACGGCGAGTTCGAGGGGCGTGGTGAAGTCGAGTTCGCAGTAGACGTGCGGAAACGCGACCCCGAGCGTTCGGTTCATCCGCCGGGCCCGCCGCACGAGGCCGAGTCGCGTCTCCTCGCGTTTGCGCACGTCGGGGCGTTTCGGGGCTGTCGATTCCACGCCACAACTGTACGGACAAGAATGCGTAACGAACTACGCGAGCGCGCCGAGCTGTGTTTGTATCGAGACCTTTTCGGTGTTAACTGGCCGGTATGCAAGGACTCGCCGTGGTGCTCTTTCCGGTACTACTCATGCTCTTCGCACTCGCGATGGAGCGCGTCGAGTTCCGGCTCAGCAAGCTCGGCGTCCGGGAGCACGAAGTAGAGGAATTCCTCGATCAAGCGAGCAAGTCCGAGGTCGCCACACTGGCGAACGAGGGCTTCCCCCACGCCTTGGCTCGGTTCAACACCCGCAAGCGTCACCAGGCTCCTCCGCGCACGATCGACACGCGCGACGGCATGGTCGACCAACGGGCCAGTTGAGCACCCATTTGTCCGCATTCGGATGAATTTACGGTGAACGCGAACAGACGTACCGTTCCTCTGGCAACCTGTGGTGGCGTCGATCACTCGGTTTCGGCCGAGTCGAAGTAGACTCCCCTGAGGTAATTGTTGTGTTTGAACATTGCATCGGCATCGACGCCTGAATCGCAGTGCGATTCGGTGGTGAGACGAGTGTGTACAGACGCCTTCGGGGGTGCGGGTCACCGCATCGCCGACATCCCAAAAGGAGCGCAAGTGGACGACGTCCTGGCACGGGCCGGCATCTTCCAAGGAGTCGAACCCTCTGCGGTTGCGGCACTGACGAAGCAGCTGCAGCCTGTCGATTTCCCCCGGGGACACGTGGTGTTCAACGAGGGTGAGCCCGGAGACCGGCTCTACATCATCGTTTCCGGCAAGATCAAGCTCGGGCGACGCTCCCCCGACGGCCGCGAGAACTTGCTGACGATCATGGGACCGTCGGACATGTTCGGCGAGCTCTCCATCTTCGACCCCGGCCCTCGCACGTCCTCGGCCACCACGGTTACCGAGGTGCGCGCAGTCAGCATGGACCGCGCGGCCCTCAAGGACTGGATCGATCAGCGCCCCGAGATCGCCGAGCAGCTGCTGCGCGTCCTGGCTCGCCGGTTGCGTCGCACCAACAACAACCTGGCCGACCTCATCTTCACCGACGTCCCCGGACGCGTGGCCAAGGCGCTGCTGCAGCTCGCCCAGCGCTTCGGCACCCAGGAAGCGGGATCGCTGCGCGTCACCCACGACCTGACGCAGGAAGAGATCGCTCAGCTCGTCGGAGCGTCACGCGAGACCGTCAACAAGGCATTGGCCGACTTCGCACACCGCGGATGGCTGCGCCTCGAGGGCAAGTCCGTACTGATTTCGGACTCCGAGCGCCTGGCCCGCCGAGCTCGCTAGCTAGTTGTTCTTCCCTGGGACGTTGTGGACGGTCAGTCGCTCGATGGGTGACTTGCCGCCGATGCCTGTGTGGGGTCGGTGGTGATTGTAGTGATGGATCCAGTCTTGGTAGGTCGCCGCTCTGGCTTCGTCGGAGAGGTAGGTGTTCGCGTAGGCCCATTCCTGGTTG